>NZ_JAKMTQ010000050.1:0-832 GCF_025773245.1 Campylobacter sp. CNRCH_2007_0968H
TAACCGTAAAGTTTTATATGATTAAAGGTATTTGGTGTTAAAAAATTATAATATTTAGTAAAATCAACTTCTTTACCAAAACCTATAACTCTCCATAAATTAGTAAGACTAACATGAGAAGAATTATCTATTACAATATCAACAAGCCAAGGAGCTATTTTTGCACATAAATTTGCTAAATAACCTCCATGGGACGATCCGACTAAAATATGCTTTATACCCCCCCCCATAGCTTTAAAAGGAGAATTTTTTCTAATATATAAAAGAGCATTTAGTATATCTGTTGCTTGCATGATGCCAAAATTTTGATATTCATTTTTGGTAGGTTGAAGAGTTATACTTAATTTTAAAATATACGAAACATCTAATATCCATTTTAATTTTAAAATAGAAATTTGATTATCTATATATTCTAAATAATGATTAATTTTTTCAAAAGTATCAATATGATTAATATTAAAAGGTGGAATAATACTTATAGCTTTTAAACTAGTGTCTAAAATAAGCTTGTCGATATCATCTAAATAATATGTTGCTCCAGTTTGAGGACGATTTCCTATACAATGATAATTTACATTTAAAACTGCTACATTGTAATTTCTAGCACAATAATCACTTATATATAAATCATCTTTTATATCTCCACCAATACCATTTATAACACAAACAATCGCCTCTATTTCTTTGCTATCATCATAAGTTAATTTAAATTCTAATTTACTTTCTCTTTTTATATTTAATTCTACATCATCACAAGAGTCTATGAAATAAGTTTCATTTTTTAACATTTAAAAAGCCTTTGCTAGTTTTAGATATATTTTATCAAACAATC
>NZ_JAKMTQ010000051.1:0-793 GCF_025773245.1 Campylobacter sp. CNRCH_2007_0968H
GATTTTGGAATATTTTTGGATGGTATTGATGGTAAAAATGTTTGGAATTATGATAATCATAAAACAGATTTAGAGTACTTGTGCTATACAAAAGATCAATATATCACATTTGATGATCTTATATATCAAATTAACAATGAGAAAGTATGGGGTTTTTCATCTATAACCTATTGCATGATTAACTTTAGGTTGATTTGTGATAATAAAATACGTTTTATTGGTGGAATTTATGCAGAAGATCATCATTTTAGTATAATTGCCTTTGTATTATCTAAAAAAATTTATATTCTATATAAGAAATACTATAAATACCGTTTGCGTTCTAATAGCAGTTCAAATCATGATGGAGTTATCAATAGGCATAATTTTCCAAAGTTTATGGAGTATATTTTAAAAGAATATAATTTTAATTATATTAGTGCTAAAAAATATTATATTTATGCTAGTTGGATTATCACATGTGTGAAAATTTTGGAGAATATTACATACTTAAACGATGATTTGAAGAATAATATTATAAATACTTTTGTGTTTCAATATTATAATTTAGGTTTAAATGTTTTTTTATTTAATAAAGATCCTATGGGTGTAAAAGCAAAATATCTATGTCAAAAAAATTCAATAATAAACCAATTTAATATTATAGATGGGAAAAATTTGATCTATTTTAGTCCTGCATATAGATTAGGTAGTATATTTTCCAAAAAAAATAAAAAATATTTTATCAACCCTTATTTTTTAAAAAATATTTTATCAACCCTTATTTTTTCTAAAAAATTTTATTCAAGTATAC
>NZ_JAKMTQ010000052.1:0-750 GCF_025773245.1 Campylobacter sp. CNRCH_2007_0968H
TCTAAAACAAATTTATCATTTTCATCTTTAAAGGTAAAAACTTTATTTTTACAAGGATAAGATATACTATCTTTTTTCATACTAAATGTTTTATCTTTTAATTTTTCAAGCATAATAGGTAATTCTTTATTAAATAATGCCTTATCAGGAATTCCACAGCCATGAGTTAAATTTTTAATAAATTTACCATCTATATCTTTTTCATCTATTAGATGAAAATCTACTTCATAATTTAAGGCTTTTAAAATTTCTATCATAGAAATTTTATGATCAGCTGGAGTTAAGTCATCTTTAGCACTATGATAACTTGTATAAATAATATTTTTATTCTTTTGAGCTTGTAAGATCAAATGATCTTTATTAAGTAAAGCTCTTATTAAATAATTTTCATCAGCAAAATAATAAGGTGAGTTTGGGTTTTTGCGTGTCCAATAAGTTTCCACATAACAATGAACTTTACTATTTAACTCATCTTCGTTTAAAATAGCATCACCTTTATTTAAATCCCTTCCTATGATATATCTTAACGGAGGCAATGCAGCACCTGAATTATCTATCACTCCATCTACATACCAAGGAGCTATTTTTGCACACATTAGTGCCACTAAGCCACCGTATGACCCCCCCCCGTAAATTTTAGGTAAAGATTTAAATTGAGGATAATTTTTCATTATATCTTTTAAAGCATTGATATGATCGATTGCAGGCATAATGGCAAAATTATTATATTCATTGTTGGGTGGGATAAAA
>NZ_JAKMTQ010000053.1:0-714 GCF_025773245.1 Campylobacter sp. CNRCH_2007_0968H
GCAAGCTCAGCAGGAATATTTTTATAATTGATTTTTTCATTATCATCATTTAGTTTTTTAGGATCAAGTAAAGAAGGGTAGGGATGATTTTCCTGTTTATATTTTTCTTTAAAATCATTTGATAACAACCAAGTATTAATAAGATCAAAATGTTTTATAAAAAAATCAAAATTATGAAATATGTTTTCTAATATAGGATTATAATCTTTGTGTTGTTTTAAAATATAAACCAAACTTTGAATGTTTATCTTATGATTTTTTATAGTTGAATTATAAAAATGATAATGTAAATTTTGAGGTAATATACTAATAATATCTTGAATATTTTTATATAACTTATATTTTTCTTTTAGTAAAGAAGGTAATTTAAAATATCCTCCCTTATACCATGTTTTATGAGCACAAATTAAAGTTTCTCCTAACATATAAGAAAGATGGTATTTATATTTTATACTTTCATTGTAGTCTTTACAAAATTCCACTTTAGAATATGCAAGATGAGGAAATATTTTAATAGTTTGTTTATATAGTTTTTGCTCTTTTTTATACTGTTGTTTTATCTTATATAATTTATATAATAAGACTATATATCCCCATTCTTTATATTGTTTTTTATGCTCTATAATAGCAAGACCTAGTTTATAAGAAAGTGAATTTTTTATCCTATCTATAGCACTATTTGGATTAAACATTAATACCTCTTAAGTTTTTTTA
>NZ_JAKMTQ010000054.1:0-672 GCF_025773245.1 Campylobacter sp. CNRCH_2007_0968H
ATATAAGAAATATAAGAAATATAAGAAATATAAGAAATATAAGAAATATAAGAAATATAATCTAAAAAACTAAAACATATTTAGCAAACTACTAAAAAACAAAAAATAATTTTAGCAAATTGATAAAAAAGTCAACAAACAATTAAAAATAAACTACCAATAAATTATTAGAATACTTCAACATAGATTAAAAACCAAATTTAAAAACTATACTAAAAATAAAAAAACCTAATTTACCAGATTAATAAAAAAATAAATAATTAAAAACTAGAAATTAAAAAATCACCTACAGCTAACAACCATAAAAAAACCTAAAACTAAATCAAACACTAAAAATAAGAATTAAAATATCTACGGTTAACAACCAAGTTGGCTAAACCGCTAAATAAAAATCACAAAAAATAAAATAATAAAACCAACCACCAAATAAGCCATTAAAACAATTCAATAACTAACAACACAAATCTAAACCATAAAAAAATAAAACAATAAACCCAAAAACCATAACATATAAGAATAAAAATCGATAACAAAATAAAAAAACAAACCACTCTAAAATTAAACCAATAAACAGCTAAATAGCATATAAAAATAAATTTTATAACCAAATAAAAAAATAACAACTAACAATAAGCATAAAAAATAAACTAATTTAAGGATTAAGCCAATAAA
>NZ_JAKMTQ010000055.1:0-652 GCF_025773245.1 Campylobacter sp. CNRCH_2007_0968H
AAAAATGGTATGAGGCAAGGTTATGAAACTGATACACCTAATGATTGGAGTGAAGAAAGAGCACAACTTTTTAATGATACTTTAATACTACATGCCAAACTAGCAGCCCTAACTCCACCTCAAGGCTATCCTAATGCACCTTATTATTTTACCCCTGAAAACCTAGAATGGTATTATAAAAGACATAAGCTTGATAAACTCCTTGATCCAAGAATTCCTGCCATATATAGATATAATTTTCCACAAGAACTTCGAGCTAAAATACTAGCTTATGCTAAAGAACATAATATAAAAGAGTAAAAATAATGAATTTCATAACTATACTAGCCACTACTATAATCATGGAAGATGGTTTGTATATAGGATGAAAGGATAAAAATGAGTGGTAATAAAGATATTTACGAGATTTATACTTCTAATGGACTTATATTAGAAGTTGATAAAAATACAAATCAAATTATATTTGATAAAAGAGAAGATGGGCGTGAAGTAGGCAAATACACCCAAGAATATTCTAAAGCTTTGTTTGAAGCACACAATATCAAACAAAACTCCCCCTACAAAGACTATAAACCCAGATATTTAGATCCTAATCTTTATACAGGGCAAAGTTCTACTTTGCTTGAATTTAAAGATTGGCAAAGTATTTATT
>NZ_JAKMTQ010000056.1:0-617 GCF_025773245.1 Campylobacter sp. CNRCH_2007_0968H
TAAATGTTTATCAATTTAATTTTGATGCATGGGGAAAAATATATAAAGCCTTAAGAAGTGATATAGTTGAGGGTAAGATAAAAGATCCAAGGGATGTAGATTCTACTTATGAAAGCAGAAGAGAATTTGATCGTTATATGGATGGGTATCAAAATGGTATGACAATTAATTACCATGTAGATATAAATAATTATAGAAGCGAAGAATCGGCTAAATTATTTATGGATTCATTGGTATTGGAGGCCAAACTCGCAGCTCTAACTCCACCTCAAGGCTATCCTAATGCACCTTATTATTTTAGTCCAGAAAGATTAGAATGGGATTATAAAAATTATCAATTAGATAAACTCCTTGATCCAAGAATTCCTGCCATATATAGATATAATTTTCCAGAGGAACTTCGAGCTAAAATACTAGCTTATGCTAAAGAACATAATATAAAAGAGTAAAAATAATGAATTTCATTAGCCACTACTATAATCATGGAAGATGGTTTGTATATAGGATGAAAGGATAAAAATGAGTGAAACTTATGAAATTTATACACCTAATGGCGGTATATTAGATGTAGAAAAAAAAACGAATAAAATTTTATTATATGATGGGGGAGCTAAGGT
>NZ_JAKMTQ010000057.1:0-602 GCF_025773245.1 Campylobacter sp. CNRCH_2007_0968H
TATAATGGCATGGTAAATGCCTATGGTTATGATATTCCAAATGATCGGAGTGAAGAAAGTGCACAATTAAGAATAGATTCTATGATTTTAACTGCCAAACTAGCAGCCCTAACTCCACCTCAAGGCTATCCTAATGCACCTTATTATTTTACCCCTGAAAATCTAGAATGGTATTATAAAAGACATAAACTTGATAAACTCCTTGATCCAAGAATTCCTGCCATATATAGATATAATTTTCCACAAGAACTTCGAGCTAAAATACTAGCTTATGCTAAAGAGCATAATATAAAAGAGTAATTTAATCAAAACAAAAAAATATTTAAAGTAAAATTAAAATAAAAGGATAAACAATGCAAAAAATACTTCAAATTGATTTAGAAAAAAGAAAAGCTTTAGAGAATTTAAAAAATTTAAGCTTATTGGGTTTTGGTGGGGTTATGTTATTTAATCTAAATAAAGATGATTTGATTAAAGATAATGATATTTTTTCTATGCATAATATGAATCATTTTTTACAACTTAGTTTAGATCAATTTTACATACCTAATGCTTTTTTAAATATTTTAGAATTTTTGCATATTAAAAAACATATTGATATA
>NZ_JAKMTQ010000058.1:0-600 GCF_025773245.1 Campylobacter sp. CNRCH_2007_0968H
GCCAAAGCCATCAATGAAAACATCACTAAAACTAAAAATGCATTAGAACAAGATGCTAAAGCAGTAGAACAATCAGTTGATACAGCTAAAGAAATAGAAGGTGGTAATCTAACAGCAAGAATAACAGCAATTCCTGCTAATCCTCAATTAATAGAATTAAAAAATGTATTAAATGATATGCTTGATGTATTACAAGCAAAAGTTGGTTCTAATATGAATGAAATCAATAGAGTATTTGATAGCTATAAGGCATTAGACTTTACTACTGAAGTTAAAAATGCTAAAGGTGGAGTTGAAGTAACTACTAATGTATTAGGTCAAGAAATAGTAGCTATGTTAAGACAATCATCTGAATTTGCTTCTTTATTAGCAGATGAGAGTGGTAAATTACAAAGTGCTGTTAAAGACTTAACAGATTCTTCATCTTCTCAAGCTTCTTCTTTAGAAGAAACAGCAGCAGCATTAGAAGAGATTACTTCTTCTATGCAAAATGTATCTCATAAAACTAGTGAAGTTATTGCTCAAAGTGAAGAGATTAAAAATGTTACTTCTATAATAGGTGATATTGCTGATCAAATTAACCTACTTGCATTAAATGCA
>NZ_JAKMTQ010000059.1:0-579 GCF_025773245.1 Campylobacter sp. CNRCH_2007_0968H
AATCAATTACCCAATCTACTCCCATAATCTCATCTATAAAAGGAAGCATACCAAATTCATCAGGTTTTAAAGTCTTAGCTAAGGTTTTAATCTCTTGTTCTCTTAAAGGATTTTTATGCACTCCTACTAAACCACTTCCTACAGCAATATCTGCATAACCATAAATAGCACCTAATAAATTAGGTTTATCTAATATACTACTTCCTCCACTTAATTGTATATAAAGTATAGTAGCTTGGATAAATCTTGCATTAAAACCATTTTGAGACATATCATTAGCTAGATATTTATAATCACCTAATATTCCTGCTGCCATACCCCATTCATTATGAAATAAACTTGATCTTAGATTATGTTTATTATCATCTACTATTCTATATAATTTTTCATATTTAGGATCTACATTTCCTTTTTCATCTACAGCTCCTATAGCTTCATAAGGTATATCTATAACAACACTTCTTATACCACTTCTTATAACTAAATACTTATATCTTTCTTTTTTAGTTTTTAAAGATTTATAATAAGCTTTTTCTGCTTTAGTCCAAGGAGCTATGCTTCCTTTAATAGGATCTTTTA
>NZ_JAKMTQ010000006.1:0-114875 GCF_025773245.1 Campylobacter sp. CNRCH_2007_0968H
AATGAAAAAGTTAATATGATTGTAAAACAGTTGTTATGAAATTTTACACTATATCAAAAAAACTAAAAGAAAATGTCAAAAATTTTTACAAAATAACTCTGTATCATGCCCATAAAAACATCACAAAAGAAGATGTTTTTATAGGTTGGGGTAGAAAAAAGTCAGGTTTAAAAGCTGTAGAACTAGCTAAAAAATATAATGCAAGATTTTTGCTTTTAGAAGATGGCTTTTTACGCTCACTAAATTTAGGTATGGAAAATAGTCCAAGTTTTTCTAATGTCAAAGATGATGTGGGAATTTATTATGATGCCACGACTCCATCTAAACTTGAAAATATTTTAAATACTTATGAATTTGACTCTAAAGAGTTAGAGCAAGCAAAAAAGGCCATAGAGCTTATAAAAAAAGAAAAGCTTAGCAAGTATAATAATAATCTTTGCGTGCCAAAAGAGCTTTTTAATATTAACGAAGAACGTGTACTAATCATCACTCAAGTAGCAAATGATGCTTCTCTTAAATTTGGCTTGGCTGAGAATTTTTTAACTCACGATATTATAAATGAAGCTATTAAAGAAAATCCAAATGCTAAAATATATATTAAAATTCATCCTGATGTATTAAGTGGTAAAAAACAAAGTGATTTTGATGTGCAAGATTTGTCAAGTAAATGTGTAGTTATAAAAGAAAATTATAATCCCATAGAATTACTAAGTTGTTTTAAAAAAGTTTATACCAAAACTTCTGGCATGGGTTTTGAAGCTTTGATGTTGGGATGTGAATGTGTGTGTTATGGCGTGCCATTTTATGCAGGTTGGGGTTTAACTCAAGATAAGCAAGTGTGTAAAAGAAGGCTTAAAAAAAGAAGTTTAGAAGAGGTTTTTTATACTGCTTATATTTTATATAGTGAGTATTTTAATCCGTATTTAAATCAAAAAAGCGATATTTTTGATACCATGTATACTTTAGCAAAGTATAAAAAGATAGAACAAGCTAATTCAAATACTTTGTATTTTTTAGGTTTTTCTAAATGGAAAAGAGAATATATAAAACCCTTTTTCAAAGCTAAAAATAATAAAATCATTTTTTTAAACTCACTAGATGAACTTTATAAAGCGAATTTAAATCCTGAAGATAAAATTTTCATTTGGGGTAAAAAGTATGATAAAACTTTATTGGCTAAAGATTTTAATAATGAAATTTTCTTAGTAGAAGATGGCTTTTTACGCTCTGTTTTTTTAGGTTCAGATCTTACACGCCCTTTTTCTTTGATAATAGATAGTAAAGGTTTGTATGTTGATCCAAGCAAATCAAGCGATTTGGAAGATATTTTGCAAAATCATGAATTTGATGAAAGCTTAAAACAAAGAGCTAAAAAACTCATCACTACCATTACACAAAATAAATTTTCAAAATATAATGGCTTAAAACATGAAAAGCTAAATTTTAATACCAACAAAAAAATCATCTTAATCCCTGCTCAAGTAGAAGATGATGCTTCTATGATTTTAGGTGGGGCTGGTTATGATACTTTAAAACTTTTACAAAGTGTAAGAAAGGCCAATGAAAACGCCTTTATAGTTTTTAAACCTCACCCTGATGTATTAAGTGGTAACCGTAATGGTTTAAAAGATAAAAGCATTATTTTAAAATATTGTGATGAGATTATAGAAAATATCAGCATAGATAGTGCTATAAATGCTTGTGATGAAGTGCATACTATAACCTCTACAAGTGGTTTTGACGCTCTTTTGCGTGGCAAAAAAGTAGTGGTGTATGGTAAGCCTTTTTATGCAGGTTGGGGTTTGACAAGCGATTTACATGAAATTCCAAGACGCACAAGAATGCTTAGTTTAGAAGAGTTAGTTGCGGGGGTTTTGATCCTTTATCCAAGATACATCCATCCAAAAAATAAAAATTTATGTGAAGTTGAGCTTGCATTAGATATAATGTTAAAAATGCAAAAAGATTATTTTTCTAAATTTTATTTGCGTTGGTTTATGGATATAAGAATTTATATATTAAGAAAAATAAGAAGATTAGTAGAATTTATTTTGATTAGATGAATTTAAGTAAGAAATTAAAAAAATTTTCTGGTAAAAATGTTTTATTACTCCAAGGACCTGTGGGAGGTTTTTTTCGTAAAATTGCTACAAAAATTCCAAAAGCTAAGGTTTATAAAGTAAATTTTAATGGTGGAGATTTTTTCTTTTATCTTTTTAAAAGCATTAATTACACTAAAAGTTTAGCTGATCTTGAAGACTTTTATAAAAAGCTTTTTGAAGAAAAACAAATTCAAGTTATCTTGATGTATAATGATTGTAGAAAAGTGCATGAGATAGCCATTAATGTTGCTAAGCAAATGGGTATTGAAGTATGGATTTTTGAAGAAGGTTATATAAGACCAAACTTCATTACTTTTGAAAAAGATGGAGTGAATGCAAACTCCACTTTACCAAGAGAAAAAGAATTTTATCTAAGTCAGAAAAAATTTGATAAAGATTTTAAATTTAAAACTTTCTCAAGCACTTTTAGAAATATGGCCTTTGCTTCATTTTTATACTGGCTTTTTGCTTTTTTATTTTCTTGGTATTTTAATAATTCTTTACATCATAGAAGTTTAAAACTATTTGACTTTTTACCTTGGCTTTGTTCAGTATATAGAAAAAATAAATACAAAATCACAGAAAAAAGTTTAAATGAAAAAATTTTTTCTTTAAAGCAAAAGTATTTTTTAGCTATTTTACAAGTGCATAATGATACCCAACTCTCCCATCATTATAAAAAAACTACAGAAAAATTTATAGAAGAGGTGATTATCTCTTTTGCTAATCATGCCAAAGCAAAGTCATATCTAGTTTTTAAGCACCATCCTATGGATCGTGGCTATAGAGACTATACTAAACTTATAGAAGATTTGAGCTTAAAATACAATGTCGAGGGTAGAATTTTATATGTACATGACTTACACTTACCTACGCTCTTAATTAACACAAGAGGTACTATAGTGATAAATAGCACAGTAGGACTTTCTGCTTTATATCATAATAGTCCTTTAAAGGTTATGGGAAAAGCCTTTTATGATATAGAAGGTTTGACTTATCAAAAAAGCTTGCATACTTTTTGGAAAGAATGCAGGGCATATAAGCCTGATGCTGTTTTACACGCTAAATTTAGAAATTATGTGATATATAAAACCCAAGTCAATGGAAATTTTTTCAAAAATACTAGTTTAGATTAAATTTTCTTTTTATAGTTTTTTGCAATTTTTTTTAGTTTAAAAGGTAAACTTAAATAGCCTATTTTAAAAGGAGTTCTTGAAGCTTGCAAAAGTGCATTACCTAAAAGATAAGGCAAGTGTGTTTTGGCTATTTGAGCATGTTTATAATCCGCATAAGCTTTTAGTGGTGGTAGATTTTTTTGATCTTTTTGATTTTTAAAATGATCTTTTTTGACTTTTTTCAATTCAAAAGGTATTTTAAAATATCCTAGATAACTTTTACTATTTTTCATGATAGCTTCCCCAAGCTTATAGCTTAGTCTTTCTTTTATCCTTAAGCTAGCTCCATAAAGTTTATTGTTTTGGTGGATAAACATCTCATATTCATTTTTTAAGCCTTTATGATTTAAAAAACGCAAAAGATTATGATTTTGACTTTGTAAAAATGTTTGCATATCAAGTTTTTTTAGTTCATGGTATTCTAGTGCTAATTCTTTGTAAAATGCTATAGGTGGTATCAAAAGCTCATAAGCATTTGTAAGTTGAATTTTACATTCAATTTTTTTATCATCATCTTTTTCTAAAAGTAAAATTCCTATTAAGTCCACATAATCAAGTCTTGGTGTTTTTTCATTTGCTATGCTTAAGCCCGAACTTTCCTCACTTTGCTTGATAATTTGTGTATTAACATACAAAAAGGTTTGCTCATCACAAATTGCTTTTTCATTTTGTATATCTTGAAAAGTATTGATAAGTCCAAAATTTTTTACTAATTTAAAAGATGAGTTTTCAATGCTTATAGATGATATAGCATGGGTTAATGAACTGGCGTGATTCCAAGTGTGTATGCCTAAGATTTGATAATTTTTGAACTCTTTTGGAAAAATGATTTTTTCATTAGCTTTAATCTTTGTAGTTTTTTCGCAAAAAAATGAGTTTTTATGCTCTATTTTAGTTGAATTTGAGGGCGTAAAGATATGAAATTTTCTTTTTGAGCAAATGATATTTTCTTTAGATTTTTTAAAGCTGTGTAAATTTTTAATGATGTTTTTACCAAGCTCTTGCATAGCTAGTGGCATAGGGTGGAATTTATAGTTTTGATCAAAATCATAAAGATTATTTTTTTGGTAGTAAAGATCTACATCGATTAGATTAAAACCATAATGAGCACAATTTTTCCTATGAGCTTCATTGATAGCTTTTGATTTATCATTACAAGCTGGTATGGGGAGTATAAGCACTATAGTAATTTTGTTTGCTTTGTAAAGTTCTTCATAAAAATAATCAATATTTCTAAGTATAATATTTAAACTCATAGGGCTTAAATAATCATTGATATTTGATTCACTGATGAGAAAATTACTTTTATTTATAGTATTTTCATGGCGTATTAACTCATAAAGATTTTGCAAAGAAGTACTAAGCCCTAAAGCGTAATTATGTAATGTAATGTCTTTATTTTCAAGACCTATCCTAAGACCATTTTTAACTACACTATTACTACCACCTAGTAAGATTACATCCATAAGTTCTTTCTTGATTTTTTTAATTTTTATTTATTTTATAAAATATTTTTTAATGAATAATTTCAGAGTAAAAACCCCTCATTTTATCTTTAAATAGGTATTTGACAAAGATAACAACTTTAGCTATATTTTTAAATTCAGTATTAAATTTACTTAGGATGTTGATGAAAAAAATATGCCAAAAAAGAGATGTTTTTTATATAGCTGGTTATGATCCTAGAGGATATAGGCATTATTATGCTGTGTTTAAAAAAAATTTAGCTGAGCAGAATATACTTTTAAATTATGATTATACTTTATCAAAAGCTCAAGTTAATATTTATCCTTTTTGGCAAATTCAAACCCCACATACAAGTACTTCTTACACCTTTTTAAGCTGGAATGATATAGTCAAAAAAAACTGGTCAGAGGGTATAAAAGATGCTCTGAGTGATTGTTATAGTTTTTTTAGAATTTATACCATCACAGGGCTTTTTTTAAAATTTGGTAAAGAATCCCCACATCAACTTATCACAGGTTATTATCCATTTTTTTATGTGCTTTTGAGTTTGATTTTTACTTTATTTTGTGCTTTTGGAAGTTTATTTTATTTGCAAAATTTTCATATTATTTTAGGAATTTTAGCTTTTGTTTTATCGTTAGTGTTTTTACCAAAAATGCTTTATAAATTAGGCAAGAAATTAGCTGTTTTTTGGATAGCTAGAATTTGTTCTTTTTGTGCAAACTGGGAGAAAAATTCTCAAGGTGAACTTGAGTTAAGAATGGATGATTTTGCTAGAGTTATTTTTGAAAAACTAAAAGAAAATGCAAATGATAAAAACTATGAGCTCATCTTAAGCGCACATAGCGTAGGAACGGTGCTTTGTATAAATGTTTTAGCAAAAGTACTTAGAAAATGTGAAAAAGAAAATATTTCTTTTGAAAATTTAAAAGTTTTAACTTTGGGTGAGTGTATACCTTTGGTAAGCTATCAAAAAAGATCTTTTGAGTTTAGAAAAGACTTAGAGTATTTGGGAAGTAAGAATTTAATATGGTATGATTTTACTTCTATTATTGATGGGGCTTGTTTTGCACAAGTTGATTTTATACGCACAAGCGGAGCGAAAGCACAATTTAGTCCAAAATACCTTTCGGCTAAATTTCATACCTTATATAAAAACAAAGATTATAAAAAAATCAAAAAAGACAAATATAAAGCACATTTTTTATATTTATTTGCCACACAAATTCAAGGAGTATATAACTTTTTTGAATTTATTATAGGTAAAAATAAATTAGAAGAAAAAATCAAATAGGAGGAAATCATGGGTCAGTGTCCTTTTCATCCAAAGCCTTATAAAAATAAAGCTTCTACATTAACTACTTTTTTACTAAAAAGAAGATCTTGGCTTGATGGACTTTATGAGCGAAGCTATAAAATGATGATGGGTAGAGTAAAAATGCCCGGATTTGATTTATATGTAGTAAATGATCCAAAAGAAGTTAGACGCATTATGGTAGATGAGGTTAGAGAATATCCAAAAAGCCAACTTTTACATGAACTTTTAGAACCACTTTTAGGTATAAGTATTTTTACAACTAATGATAGAGTATGGGAAAAGCAAAGAGAACTTTTAAGACCTTCTTTTGAAATGACAAGGATTTCTAAGGTTTTTAATTTGATGAGTGAAGCAGCTTCTGATATGATGGCAAGATTTGCAAGGTATGAAGATAAAGCGATTATAGAAGTAGATGAAGCTATGACTTTTGTGACTGCAGATGTGATTTTTAGAACTATTATGTCATCAAAACTTGATGAGCAAAAAGGTAAACTTGTTTTGGATGCTTTTGTAACTGTGCAAGAAGAAACAGTTAAAACAGCTATGCGAAGAATGTTTCGCTTTCCAACTTGGCTTTCAAATCTTTTGGGCGAGAAAAAAAGACTTAAAGCAGGTGGAGTTATACGCAAGGTTTTATCAGATATTATAAAGCCAAGATATGATAATGCCCTAAATGATCAAGGAAAATATGAAGATATTTTATCATCATTGCTTATGGTGGTAGATGCAGATACTAATGAGAGATTTTCTTTTAATGAAATTTTAGACCAAGTTGCCATGCTTTTCTTAGCAGGCCATGAAACCACTGCAAGCTCGCTAACTTGGACGCTATATATTTTAAGTATTTCTCCAAATGAGCAACAAAAAGTTTATGAAGAAATCATGCAAGTTGCGGGTGATGAAGAGTTTAAAATAGAACATATTAGAGCAATGAAATATCTTACAAATGTGTTTAAAGAAAGTTTAAGACTTTATCCACCAGTTGGCTTTTTTGCTAGAGAAGCAAGAAATGATAACAAAATGAGAGATAAGCTTATTAAAAAAGGTTCGGGTGTAGTGGTAGCTCCATGGCTTATTCATAGACATGATAGTTTTTGGGAAAATCCACATGAGTTTGATCCAAGTCGCCATGAAGATAAAAGCAAGATTAAAAAAGATACTTATATGCCTTTTGGCATGGGAGAGCGTGTGTGTATAGGGCAGGGTTTTGCTATGCAAGAGGCTGTTTTGATTTTAGCTAATATTTTAAGGACTTATAAGTTAGAATTAGAAGAAAATTTTATACCCGATATAGTAGGAAGACTAACTATAAGATCAGCAAATGGTATGAATATAAGATTTATAAAAAGGCAAAAATGAAAGAAAAATTAGCAGGAACTATACTACTTTGCGCTATCGTTCCTTTAGCGGTGATTAGTTATCTTTTTATTGTTATAGTGGGTACTTTTGGTAATCCTGCTAGGGTTAGACAAGGTGTGAGAGCGCTTGATCATTTTGTCAATGCTACTTTGTTTAATGGTTATGCTTGGGAGTCTTTATCGTCTCATGCTTGGAGAGAGCGTGATAAAAGATGGGCTAAAATAGTTATTAAAATCACAGATTTTTTTGATAAAAATCACTGCCAAAAGGCAAATAAAAGAGAGCAACCTATAGTGGATTTAGTTTTAGAAAGAAAGCTTACCGAACAAACTGTCGGTAAGCAGCTTTAATTTTCTCCAAATAAAGCTTTAAGGTTTTTAAACGCTTCTTCTTGGTTATTAGTTTTATCTTCATTATTTACTTCATTAAGTTCTATCTCATATCCAAGAAGCATGCTAGCTAGGCGTATATTGATACCACTTTTTCCTATGGCTTTGCTTTTTTGCTCGCTATTTAGCGTTACAATAGCTTTTTTATCTTCAATGCTAACTGAGTTTATAATGGCTGGAGCTAAGCTTCTAGTGATTAAAATTGCCATTTCGTTAGAATACTCAATGCAGTCAATATTTTCATTTTTTAATTCTTTGCTTACAGCATTGATTCTAACTCCTTTTATACCCACAGTTGCTCCTACTGCATCAACACTCGGGCTATTAGCTTGCAAGATGATTTTTGCTCTCTCGCCTGGAATTCTTGCACTTGCATAAATATTTATAAGGCCATCTTTGATTTCAGGAACTTCAGCTTTTAATAAAGCTTCTAAAAATTTAGGGCTAGTTCTACTAAGCTCCATTCTCATACCCGATTTATCAATATATACATGTCTAATAACAGCTTTAATTACATCGCCTACTTTAAATTTTTCACCTTTGATACGATTTTTTCTAGGTAAATATGCACGAAACTCATCAATTTCTACATAGGTATTTTCTTCACTATCTACTCTTACTACGCTACCAAAAACCATATGTCCTACCATTTTTTGGTATTTTTCATAGATTTTTTCTTCTAAGAGTTTTTGAATGTTATATTCTAATTCTTTATGTAAGATATTTACAGCAGTACGGCCTAAATTTTCCAAAGAACATTCATAAGTTAGCTCATCGCCAATTTCTACATCTTTAGCTTCAGACCTTGCTTTACTTAAAGCGATAAAATGCTCATTTTCATTTTCTAATCTTTCATCATTATCAGCTACTATGATGATTTTTTGATAAAGTTGCAAATTTTTACCCGAATCAACAAAAAATTCATATTTATCGCCATAAATTTTCTTAGCAGTATTAATAAGTGCTTTTTTAACTCTTTCTCTTACATCTTCTATTTGTAAATTTTTCTCATTAGCAATGGATTCAATTATATCTGTGATTTTTTCCATAATGACAATACAACCTTAATTTTGGATTTTAAAAGTTTGAAGAATAAAATTATATCTTTAATAAGTTTAATTAAAAGTAAAATTTGCTATAATTTCAGATTAAAAAAACTTGAGGATGATGATATGGACTTAAAAATAGCAAGAACCTCTGTTGATGAAAAGCCAAAAAGTATAAGTTTAGAAAGTATTGAAAAGGCTGTGGATAAAGAAGGTCAAAAATTTTTCTATTTTGATAAAGACAATGCACATAAGCAATTAATCGCTTTAGTAGAGCATTTTGAAAAAAAAGGAAAATGTGTTTATCATAGAACAATCAAATATGGTTTAGATGATGCAGATTTTATGTATGAGGTACATATTCTTTGAGTAAAAAACTTTTTATACAAACTTTAGGTTGTGCTATGAATGTGCGTGATTCAGAGCACATGATAGCTGAACTTAAAGAAAAAGAAAATTATGAATTAACTCAAGATGCAAAAGAAGCAGATTTGATTTTAATCAATACTTGCTCGGTGCGTGAAAAGCCTGTACATAAGCTTTTTTCAGAAGTTGGAAGTTTTGAAAAAATCAAAAAAAATGGCGCTAAAATAGGAGTTTGTGGTTGCACTGCTTCACATTTGGGAGATGAGATTTTCAAGCGTGCTCCTAATGTGGATTTTGTTTTGGGCGCTAGAAATGTTTCTAAAATCACAAAGGCTGTAAATACTCCAAAATTTTTAGGTAATGATATAGATTTTGATGAGAGTAATTATGCTTTTGCAGATTTTAGAAATAGCCTTTATAAGACCTATATTAATATCTCCATAGGTTGTGATAAGCATTGTACTTATTGTATAGTGCCTCACACAAGAGGAGATGAGATTTCTATACCTTTTGAGATTATTAAAAATGAAGCATTAAAAGCTGTTTCTAAGGGTGCTAAAGAGATTTTTTTACTAGGACAAAATGTTAACAATTACGGCAAAAGATTTTCTAATGCTCATGAAAAGATTAATTTTTCAGATCTTTTGGAAAAGTTAAGCGAAATCGAAGGTTTAGAGCGTATCCGCTTTACAAGCCCACATCCATTGCATATGGATGATAGATTTTTAGAGGTTTTTTCTAAAAATCCTAAAGTTTGCAAGTCTATGCATATGCCTTTGCAAAGTGGTTCAAGTGAAATTTTAAAGGCTATGAAACGCGGTTATACTAAAGAGTGGTATTTAGATAGAGCATTGAAACTTCGTTCTATGTGTAAAAATGTGAGTATTTCTACTGATGTGATTGTAGCTTTTCCAGGTGAGAGTGATAAAGATTTTGAAGATACTATGGATGTGCTTGAAAAAGTGCGATTTGAGCAAATGTTTTCTTTTAAATACTCTAAAAGACCATTAACTAAAGCTGCAACTATGCCAAATCAAATTCCTGATGATATAGCTTCAAAACGCTTGAGTGTTTTACAAGCAAGACATACAGAAATTTTAGATGAAATTGTTGTAAAACAAAAAGATAAAGAATTTGAAGTTTTATTTGAAGAATTAAGAAGTGAAGGTTTTGTAGCAGGTAGAAGTGATAATAATTTTTTGATTCAAGTTAAAGGCAGTGAAGAGCTATTAGGACAAATGAAAAAAGTAAAAATCACCAATCCTAGGCGTATGGTGTTAAATGGCGAAATCCTTTAAGATTAATCTTTTAGCTTTTGGAATTTTTTTATTACAATGGCTGATTTTTTTAACTTGTAGAAAGGTTTATTTAGGGCAAAAGCTTCCAAAAAGATCATGTGTGATACTTTTTTGGCATGGGCGTCTTGCTCTAATGCCTTTTGCTTATCGTAAAATGGGTATTAAAGGAAAAAAAGCTTATGTGATGATTTCACACCATAAAGATGGAGAAATCATTGCTAGAAATATTGCTTTTTTTGGTTTGGATACTTTAAGAGGTAGCACAAGCAAAGGTGCTTTGGCTTTATTGAAACAATCTTTTAAAATTTTAGATCAAGGTGATGATGTGATTATCACTCCAGATGGGCCAAGAGGACCTTATCATAGTGTTTCAGATGGTTCTGTGATGATAGCTTTTAAAAAAAATGCTCCACTTTTTTTGCTAAATTATGAAGCAAGTTCTTTTTGGGAATTTAAAAGTTGGGATAAAATGATTTTACCTAAGCCTTTTTCTAAGATTACTTATAGATTAAGTGAAGAAATCAAAATACAAAATTTGAATTTAGAAGAAGCTAAAGTATTGATAAAAGAAAAATTTGATATGATAAGTCAAATAGATAAAGGATAAACACCATGTTATCTTTTTTTAGAAAGTATATTTTACAGCTTTTAATTTGTATTTGTTATGATGAAAAACAATACATTATAAGATGTCATACTTGGAAAAAATCTCAACCAGTTGATACTTTTGAAAAAAGTTTTGAAGATAAAGAAAAAGCAATAGAATATGTTAAAAATTTAAGTAAAGACTTTCAAATTTATTATATTTGTACTTTTTTTACACCTATTGCTCAAGGTGTAGTGCCAAGTTCAAATTTTAAAGAGCTTTCTAATTTTGGAGTAGAAGCAAATAATGTTAAATGTATTCCTTTTAATAATGCTTTGTTGTATGTTTCCAATCAATCTTTGAGTTCTTACAAAGAAGATTATGAAGCTTTTGGTGGTTTAGATTTGCTTTACTCACCTTTTTCTTTGCTTTATCATTGTATAGCAAATAGAGGTTTTGAAGAAAAAATAGGCCTTTATGTGTATAGATATCATGATTTTGTTGCGATGTTAATTTGTAAAAATGAGATTATACTATTTGGAAGTTATTTTAATATAGCTAGTCAAAATTATGATGAAGATGATTTTTTTGATGATATTAAAGAAGAATTTGATTTACAAATTGATGATGAAAATCAAGAAGAAGAAAATGAGCAAAATTATGACTTAAAAAGTTTAGAAGAAATGAGTCAAGAGCTTGATAAACTTGAGGAATTAGATGAAGAAAAAGAAGAGCTTCCTATCGAGTCTTTAGAAAATTTTAGCTCAGATATGAAAATGATAGAATACATCATTTCAAGTGTAAAAGAATTTTATCAAAATCCTTTGTATGATAATAGCTTTTTGGAAGAAATTGTGATTTTTGATGAGGAAAGTTTTAGCGCAACCTCGCTAGATTATTTAGAAAATGAGCTTTTTATAAAGCCAAAAGTAGAGCTTATAGATACTTTAAATTTGATGAATGAGCTTGTAGTTAAGGATTTGAAGCTATGAGATATAGTTTAATAAAGCCGAAGATAAAACCAGTTTTTAATCTTTTTACTAGAATTTGGATTTATTTTACTAGTATTAGTGTGTCTTTGATTTTTGTGGTGTTTATTGTTGTTGTTTTTAAAAGCTACTATGCATCTGTGCAACTTGATGATAAGAAAAAAGAATTGGCTCAAATCATAGCTCAAATTAATTCCAATAAACTTAAATATCAAGAATTAGTAAGACAAAATAATAAAGCAGAAATGATTTTAGGGGATTTAGAACAAGAACGAGAGAATGGTAAAAATAAAGTTTTATTAAAAAGTATTCAAAACCTTTTTACTTTAGTGCCTAAAAATATATCTTTAGATGAGGTTTTAATGGAAGATAGGTCGCTTATTTTAAGAGGTATTACACCTACTAAAGAAATGTTTGCTTTGTTGTTAGAAGCTCCATTAAGAAGTATTTTTTCAAATTCTCAAACAAGCTATTATCAATTAGAAAATGGGTGGTATCGCTTTGTTAGTGTAAATATTACTATACCAGAGGAAATGTATGAACAAAAAAGATAAGAGCTTAGAAGAAGCTGATATATTAAAGATATTGATTTATTCTTTTTCATTTGTTGCACTTTGTGCAATATTGATTTTATTCTTAATTGTACCTTTTTTGAAGGATTATAAAATCGAACATTCTAGATTAGCCGCTCAACAAATTCAAAACACCAAAGCATTAAATGAATTACAAGCTTTGGAAAAGGTTATTAGAGATTTTCAAAGTACAAACGCGCAAAATTTAGCTCAAATCAATGCGGAATTTTCTCAAAAAGAATTAATGGATTTTATGAAAAATTATTTTGATGATGTTAAAATAAATCTTATTCCTATTAAAAAAAGACAAGAATATTTAAAATATCAATTTGGAGTTAGCGTAAAGATGAAAAATCCACAAGCTTTTTATTCTTTTTTAAATGATTTACAAAGATATAAAAATTTAATAGAAATAAGTACGCCTGTTGAATTTAAATCAGAAGAAAAACACATTGATCTTAAATTTAGAATCAAAGTGTTTCATGCTTTAGCTATTCAAAAATAATTACTTCATTATTTTGATAAGGAGAGATTTTTTCTTCCTTTCTACTATCTTGTTTTATATCTTGAGCTTCTAAATTTTCTTGTGCTTTTGATTCTTCCTTGATTTCTTTTATATTGGTTTTTAAACTAGAAGTGATTTCTTTGTAAAAAGCAATAAAAACTTTATCAATTTCCAAAGCACTAGCTGTAAGACTTTCATTTACTTGGGTTGGGACAGCACTATAAACTTGTCTAAAACTTTCTATACTTGCTTGACCTTTTATAGGATAGTTTAAAATAATAGGATCATTTAATTTTGCTGAACTCGTTGTGCTTTGGAAAGTATCTTCTTGATGCAAATTATTTAAATGACTTTGAGCTTCTAAAATAATCATAAAAGAAGATTCTACACTATCGCCTCCAAGACTTGAATTTCTTGTAACTTTATCCTCATATAAGTTAGCACTGATGGTAATATTAAAAGCATAATCAGGATTTTCATTATCTATAGTATATCCTTTACTTTCTAATAGTGCTTTACTATCTTTAAATAGCTGTTTTTTTAGTAATTCTAGGCTTTTATTGATTCTTTGATTTAGGGTAGATTGTTCAAAATAAGAACTATAAAAAGTATTTTTAATAATTTCTATTTCATTGATTTTAACTTTTGGGCTATTTTCTTTTGTATTGTTATGTTCTTCAAAAGAACTTTTAAAACTTGGCATAGAAATATAATAAGTTTTTTGATTACCAGTGCAAGCACTTAAAAATAAAATTATGCTAAAAAATAATAATATTTTTTTCATTTTCTCTCCTTGTTATTTTTATAATTATACAATTTTTTGTTATATTATGTGTTTTATTATAAAGGCTTTTTTATGGAATTTTGGCAAAATATTTATGCAAATTTTGATGTAGTGGCTTTTGAAATTTTTGGTTTAAAAGTGCATTGGTATGGTATTATGTATGTATTAGCCTTACTTGTTGCTTTAATGGTTGCAAAATACTATGCTATTAAAGACAATATGGGAATTTCAAAAGCTATGCTTGATAGTTATTTTATATGGGTTGAAATTGGTGTAATTTTAGGTGCAAGATTGGGTTATATTTTAATTTATGATGCAAATACTTTATGGTATCTTACGCATCCTTGGCAAATTTTTAATCCTTTTTATAATGGAGAATTTGTAGGAATTAGAGGTATGAGTTATCATGGTGCTGTTATAGGATTTTTAATAGCAACTTATGCTTTTTGTAAAAAAAATAAACAAAATTTATGGAAATATTTAGATTTGGTTGCTATTAGTGTGCCATGTGGTTATATTTTTGGGCGTATTGGAAATTTTTTAAATCAAGAGCTATTTGGTAGAGCTACGGATGTACCTTGGGGTATTTATGTAGATGGGATATTGCGTCATCCTTCGCAACTTTATGAAGCATTTTTAGAAGGTTTTATAGTTTTTATCATTTTATTATTGATAAAAAAATATAAAAAATACAATGGAGAGCTTATTGCTTATTATACAATTTTTTATGCTTTAGCGCGTTTTGTTTGTGAGTTTTATAGAGAGCCTGACTTTGGTATAGGCTTTGTTGCTTTTGGTATGAGTATGGGCCAAATTTTAAGTATTATAATGTTTTTATTAGGACTAATTTTATCTTTTTATTTAAGAAATATTAAAAAAAATTTATAAATTTTTATTTTTTTTAAGAATAAAAGTTCTATAATTGCTCCGATATTATAAATTATCAACTTTTTAAAGGAGTAAATATGAGCCAACTCATTGAAGGTTTTTTAGGCAAGAGTGTTGATGGCAAAAAAAGCAAAATGCCAGCAAAACTTGACTATATTCAAAGTGCAACAGGCTTGATTTTAGGCTTGTTTATGTGGGCACATATGTTTTTCGTTTCTACCATTTTGGTTAGTGATGATTTTTTTGATTCAGTAGTTCACTTTTTGGAACTAAAATTTATCATTGATAGCCCTATGATGAGCTACATCACTTCTTTTTTAGCTGCCTGTGTTTTAGTGATTTTCTTTGTGCATGCAGGTCTTGCAATGAGAAAATTTCCTATCAATTTTAGACAATATCAACTTTGTAGAACACACTTAAAATATATGAATCATGGTGATTCTTCTTTATGGTGGGTTCAAGCTGCAACTGGTTTTGTAATGTTTTTCCTAGGTTCAGCGCATTTGATTTTTGTTATAACTAATGCAGATAAAATCAGTGCTGATATGTCAGGCGATAGAGTGGTAAGTCATTTTATGTGGTTATTTTATATTGCCTTATTAATCTGTGTTGAGTTGCATGGAAGTATTGGTTTATATAGATTATGTGTAAAATGGGGTTGGTTTGAAGGTAAAGATGCAAAAGAAAGTCGTAAAAAACTTAAAAAAGCAAAATGGTTTATTAGTATTTTCTTCTTAGTTTTAGGTGTATTAAGCTTAGCTGCTTTTGCAAAAATAGGTCTTAATAATTACCAAAACAACTCTGTAGCACAAATAGTAAAAACTTATGATGGAGCTAAATATGAACATACAATATAGTGATGCTTTAGTTATTGGTGGTGGTCTTGCAGGTTTAAGAGCTGCTATTGAAGTTGCAAAAAGTGGTCAGAGTGTAACTTTATTAAGTATTTGTCCAGTTAAAAGATCTCACTCAGCTGCTGTACAAGGTGGTATGCAAGCAAGTTTAGGAAATAGTGTAAAAGGCGAAGGTGATAATGAAGATGTGCATTTTGCTGACACAGTAAAAGGATCTGACTGGGGCTGTGATCAAGAAGTAGCTAGAATGTTTGCGCAAACTGCTCCAAAAGCGGTTCGTGAGCTTGCTGCTTGGGGTGTGCCTTGGACTAGAGTTACAAAAGGACCTAGAACTGTTGTTATAAACGCTCAAAAAACTACTATCGAAGAAAAAGAAGAAGCGCATGGTCTTATAAATGCAAGAGACTTTGGTGGTACTAAAAAATGGAGAACATGTTATATAGCTGATGCAACAGGGCATTGTATGTTATATGGTGTGGCAAATGAAGCGATTAAACATCAAGTTAAAATCATTGATAGAATGGAAGCAGTAAGATTAATTCATGATGGTAAAAAATGTTTAGGAGCTATTGCTAGAGATTTAACTAATGGAGAATTAATTGCTTATGTTGCTAGAGGAACTATGATTGCAACAGGTGGTTATGGTAGAATTTATAAACAAACTACAAATGCTGTTATTTGTGAGGGAACAGGAGCTGCTATTGCACTTGAAACTGGACTTTGTAGACTTTCAAATATGGAAGCAGTGCAATTTCATCCAACTCCAATCGTGCCAAGCGGTATCTTACTAACTGAAGGTTGTAGAGGTGATGGTGGTATCTTAAGAGATGTTGATGGTTACCGCTTTATGCCTGATTATGAGCCTGAGAAAAAAGAACTTGCAAGTAGGGATGTTGTAAGTCGTAGAATGATGGAACATATTAGAAAAGGAAAAGGGGTAAAAAGCCCTTATGGAGATCATTTATGGCTTGATATTTCTATCCTTGGTCGTGCTCATGTTGAAAAAAATCTTCGTGATGTTCAAGATATTTGTAAAACATTTAATGGTATTGATCCTGCTGATGAGGGTCCAAAAGGCTGGGCGCCAGTTTTACCTATGCAACATTACTCAATGGGTGGTATTAGAACAAAACCAACCGGTGAAAGTCAATGGCTAAATGGTCTTTTTGCATGTGGTGAGGCAGCTTGTTGGGACATGCACGGATTTAACCGCTTGGGTGGAAATTCATGTTCAGAAACTGTTGTTGCAGGTATGATCGTAGGGGATTATTTTGCACAATATTGTAAAGAAAATGGTTCAGAAATTGATACAAACATCGTTAAATCTTTCCTTTCTAAAGAGTATGATTATTTAAAATCTCTTGTTAGCAAAGAAGGAAAGCATGATGTATTTGAAATCAAAAACAGAATGAAAGACATTATGTGGGAAAAAGTAGCTATCTTTAGAACGGGTCAAGGTCTTGAAGAAGCGGTTAAAGAACTTGAAGAGTTATATCATAAATCACTTGATCTAAAAGTGCATGATAAAGAATTAAAATGTGCAAATCCAGAGCTTGAAGAAGCTTACAGGGTTCCAAGAATGCTAAAAATTGCTTTATGTGTTGCTTATGGCGCGCTTTTAAGAACAGAAAGCCGCGGGGCTCATTATAGAGAAGATTATCCAAAAAGAGATGATTTAAATTGGATGAAAAGAACAAATACTTACTGGGTAGAAGGTGAAAGTATGCCTAGAGTTGAGTATGAAGATCTTGACATTATGAAAATGGAAATCCCACCTGCATTTAGAGGTTATGGTGCTAAAGGAAATATCATTGAAAACCCATTAAGTGAAAAACGCCAAGCTGAAGTTGATGCGATCCGTGAAAAAATGGAAGCAGAAGGCAAAGGTAGATATGAAATTCAACATGCTTTAATGCCTTATGAATTACAAGCTAAATTTAAAGCACCAAATCAAAGAATAGGAGTTGATTATGAGTAGAAAATTAACAATAAGAGCATTTAAATATAATCCATTAAGTAAAATTTCTAAGCCTCATTTTGTTACTTATGAGCTTGAAGAAACTCCATTTATGACGATTTTTGTGTGCTTAACTCAAATCAGAGAAAAAATGGATGCGGATTTGAGTTTTGACTTTGTATGTAGAGCAGGGATTTGCGGAAGCTGTGCTATGATGATTAATGGTAAGCCAAAACTTGCTTGTAAAACATTGACAAAAGATTATCCAGATGGTGTTATAGAGCTTATGCCTTTACCTGCATTTAGACATATCAAAGATTTGAGTGTCAATACAGGTGAGTGGTTTGATGGTATGTGCAAACGCGTTGAAAGCTGGGTGCATAATGAAAAAGAAACAGATATTTCTAAACTTGAAGAGCGTATTGAGCCAGAAGTTGCTGATGAGACTTTTGAACTTGATCGTTGTATAGAGTGTGGAATTTGTGTTGCTTCTTGTGCGACTAAGCTAATGAGACCTGATTTTATCGCAGCTACTGGACTTTTAAGAACAGCTAGATATTTACAAGATCCACATGATCATAGAACTATAGAGGATTTTTATGAATTAGTGGGCGATGATGATGGTGTATTTGGATGTATGTCTTTACTTGCATGTGAAGATAATTGTCCAAAAGAACTACCTTTACAAAGTAAAATTGCTTATATGAGAAGACAGCTTGTCGCTCAAAGAAACAAATAATCCTAGCCCCCAAGAAAAGGGGGCACTTAAAACCTTACTAAAACAAATTTGGCAAAATCATAGTGTTTATCTTGACACAAATACACTTTTTGATGAAAGTTTAATTGATGCTCAAAAAGCAGCAATTCTTTTAAGTACTAATCTTGATAATTATGAAAGATTTAGCGCTTTAAATGAATTTAAAAATTTGATGAAAAGTTTAAATTTACGCTTAGATCTTTATGGTATACAGTATGCACAGGTTTGTTTTATTAATGCTTTAAATTTGGGAATTTTAGACAAAAACGAGCTTTTAAAAGCCTTGGAAAAACTTCAAAAAATCACCGATAATACTTTAATATGTGCTTTTGTATCTAGGCAAAAAGTTATTCAAAAAGATTACAAGCAAGAAGTTAAAAACTCACATCAAACACTAGATCTCATTAATCAAAACTTACAAGAGCTTTGCGAGGATGAAAAAGCTCAAAAACTTTTACAAGAAGCTTTGGTTAAATTTAGTAATATTGATTTTTCTATCGCGGTAACGGGTGTGGTAAATGCAGGTAAATCAAGCATGCTAAATGCGCTTTTAAAAAAAGATTTTTTAGGTGTATCTAATGTGCCTGAAACTGCAAATTTGAGTGTTTTAAAATACGGCAAAGACCAAAAAGCTAAGATATATTTTTGGAGTGATGAAGAATGGCAGGATATTTTAAAAAGCTCTAAAGATAATCAAGACATGCAAGAACTTATAAAACAATTAGAGCAAAATTTTAATCTAAATGAATATCTTGAAAAAGAAAATAAAAATGTAGAAATAAAAATTGAAGAATTAAAAAATTACACTAGCGCAAAAAACAAAATCTCAGCACTTATTAAAAAAATAGAGCTTTTTTCATCGCTTGATTTTTTAAAAGATAATGTTTGTATAGTTGATACTCCAGGACTTGATGATGTTATTATCCAAAGAGAGCTTTTAACAAAAGCGTATATAAGCAAGGCTGACTTTTTAATCCACCTTATGAATGCTTCTCAAAGTCTTAGTCAAAAAGATTGTGATTTTATTATAGAATGTTTGCTAACTTCAAGGGTAAGTAAGCTTTTGATTGTGCTTACTAAGGCTGACTTGCTTAGTCAAAAAGACTTGCAAGAAGTAATTAGCTATACTAAAAATAAACTCAAAGAAAATTTAGCACAAAAGCAGCTTAGCCAAGAATTATTAGATAATTTAGATTTTGTGTGTATTTCTTCAAAATTAGCTAATGATTTTTATCAAAAAAAAGGTGGGAATTTAGAACAAAGTAATATTTTAACACTAGAAGAACTTATAGCTAAAAGTTTATATGATAAAAACAAAATTGCTCTAAGTGCTTATAAAAAAGAATTATTATTACATTTAGAAAAAATAGAAGAAAAAATTAAATTTTCTAATAAAATGCTAAATTATGAAAGCTTTGAGCTTGATAAGCAAAATCAAGCTATTGTTAATGATTTTAAAGCAAAAAAAGAAAAATTAACGCAAGTAAAAGCAGAACTAAGTGCTATTTTTAACACAAAAGATGAAAATACTCAAGAAATTTTAACACTTTTGCATTTACTAGCTAAGAAATTAAAAGAAAAACTTATAGATGAGCTAAAATATAATCAAAATAATAAAATCAAAAACAACACTCAAAGACTAAATACTATCATTGATACGACTTTAAAAGATGGAATTTTTGATCTTTTAAGAGAGCTAAAACAGCAAAGTGAGTATAAAATTAATGAGCTTAAAAGCACACTAAGTGTGAAATATGATTTTTTAAAAGCTATTTTAGAGCAAAATTGTGATGATTTTAAAAGTAAGGTTGAAACAAAAATAGAAAGCATTTTTACCAATGATCTTTTTATGGCATTAAAAGCAGGACTTTTAAAAAATTTAGAATCCACGCAAGATATTTATAAATTAGAAAGCTCTTTAGAAAATCAAATTTTAGAAAAATTACAAACATTTAATATAGAAAAAATCGCCCTAGATTTAAAAAATAATCAAGAATTTTTTACTAATTTAGAATTTAGTTTAAATTTATACGAAAAAGAGCAAGAAGAACAAATCAAAGACTTAAAAGACTTGATTTTACAAATAGAACAAAATGAACAAAATTCCAAAGAGTTTTTAGAAAAAAACAATACAAAATTACAAAGTTTAAAGACTTTAAAAACGGAGCTTTTAAATGCAAAATGATTTGATTAATGATTTTTTAAAAGCTTATGAAAATGCTTATTGTAAAAGCTTTGATGATAGTTTTGAAGGAAAGATTTTAGCAATCAAAAATGCATTTTTAGAACCGAGTTTGCATTTAAATGATGTCTTTTTAAAAGATCTTGAAATGATTATAGCTAGCTATAAAAGAGCCATTAATGTGGCCATTATAGGGCAATTTTCCAGTGGTAAATCTACGCTTTTAAATTTAATTTTACAAAAAGAATGCCTGCCAACAGGCGTGGTGCCAGTGACTTTTAAGCCTACTTTTTTACGCTATGCTAAGGAGTATTTTTTAAGAGTTGAATATGAAGATGGCAGTGATGAGATTGTTGATATAGACGAACTTTCTAAATTTAGCGATCAAAGAAATGAGTTAAAAGAAACTAAAAGTTTGCACCTTTTTGCGCCTATTGAACTTTTAAAAGATATCACACTTATAGATACCCCAGGTTTAAATGCAAACACCACCGATACGCTAACTACTTTTAAAGAGCTTTCTTTTATGCATAGTGCTTTTTGGCTTAGTTTGATTGATAATGCAGGTAAAAAAAGTGAAGAAGATGCTATAAAAGCAAATGCTAAGCTTTTAGAGCGTGGCGGAATTTGTGTACTTAATCAAAAAGATAAGTTAAGTCAAGATGAGCTAGAAAATGTTTTAAATTATGCACATTTAGTTTTTGATAAGTATTTTGAAAAAATCATCGCAATTTCATGCAAAGAAGCAAAATTTGATTTACAAAAGTCAAATTTACCTTTACTTTATGAGTATTTAAAAGAACTTGATTATGAGTGCATTAAAAAAGATTTTATTAAAGAAAAACTTAGTAATTTATGCGAACTTTTGTCAAATCAATATGATTTGTTTCAAAATGCGCTAGAGCAATTAGAGCTTAAATTTAATACTGTTTTGCAAACTTTCAAAGCAAGCAAACTAGAGCAAAAAATCAAAATTTTAAATCATAATTGTTTAGATAAATTAAAACTTGTTGGAGAAAAAATTGCTCAAGAAATTTTAAAATTTATCAAAGAAAAAGATAGTAGTTATTATAAAGAAGCTAAGGGTTTATTTAAGAAAAATCTTTATGAAAAAGTTGCTTATAAAGCACCATATCTTTCAAGTGATGATGCGTTTTTGGCTATGTTTTATAACTCTGAAGCAATGAATAAGGAATTTAAAAGATTAAAAAATGAAATCGCTTTAGAATTTAGTCAAATTAAAGATGATTTTTCCTTATTTTTTACTCATTTAGAAGAGCAAATTTTGCTTTTTAAGGCTCAATTTTCAAATTTACAAAAAGAAAATGCCTTAGAAAGTGAAAAAGAATTTGCTAGTTTTAGAAGCTTTGCTAGTGCTAGTGAAGAACTTTTTTTAAAAGATTTTAAACAATTATTGTTTAAAAGCCAACTTGAACTTGATCTATTTTTAGAAAAGCTTAATCTAAAGGCTTTGGCAAATTATGAAAGTGCTACTAAACTTACTTTGGGATTTTTTAGTACTAAAATGAATGCGAGTAAAGAATTTTACGAGCTTGATAGTACCGAGTTTAGCTTGTATCATCCAAAAGCAAGTGAAGTGCACCAAAGAGTATTAACCGAGCTTAATGTATATGAATTTGAAGATTTGCTTTTAAATAAGCCTGTGGTTTTAAAAATTTATAAAAATTATATGCAAAGTTTTGTTGATTTTATTGAGACTAAAAGACAGATTATTTTGAATTTAAAAAGTGAATTTGAGGCTAAAAAATCAATGATTTCTAGCATCAAATCCCAAATTTCTAAGCTTTAAAAATTTTTTCTAAGTGCGCTTTATAATTTGTGAAATATTCTTGTACTTGAGGATTTTTGATTACATCGTTTGCTATGAAAGTAGGCAAAGCACTCATTCCTAAAAACTCATGTGCTTTGTGAAAGTGTAAATACACTCCATCAACTCCAACTCCATTAAAGAATTCATTCTCATCATCAAAAGCTTGCATTGGAGCATTCCAAGTTAGCGAAAGCATGTATTTTTTATTTTTTAAAAGCCCACCTGTGCCATAATTTTTAGTAGGTTCATTATGACTTCTACCATCGTTTTTATAAAACACTCCATGTCCTGCTGTGAAAACATCGTCAATGTATTTTTTCACTATCCAAGGCTCTCCCATCCACCAACCAGGCATTTAATAATAATACTTTTTGCATATTTTTCCTTTTTATGTTTTTAAAATTATAATTTAACTATAATTTTATTTCAATACTGAAATTTATGTAAGATACTATATAAAAGGAAAGTATATGGAAGAAAAGTGCGATTTTATGGAATGCGGATTTAATTATACTTTATCTTTGATTTCGGGAAAGTATAAGATGAGTGTTTTGTATTGTTTGTTTCGTTATGAAGTTGTAAGATATAATGAACTTAAAAGATATCTTGGTAATATTTCTTTTAAGACTTTGACACATACTTTAAGAGAGCTTTAAAATGATGATTTAATCACGCGTAAAGAATACCCACAAATCCCTCCAAAAGTAGAATACCGCCTTGCTAAAAAAGGTCAAAGTTTAATTCCTATTTTACAAGCGATGTGTGATTGGGGCGAGGCAAATCAAAAGGAAGAAAAATGATAGAATTATTAGATGGTATAAATTTAGAAAAATACATGGGTACATGGTTAGAAATGGCTAGAAAACCTGCATTTTTTCAAAAAACTTGTAAAAGTGCTAAGGCAGAATATGAGCTAGAGTATGAAGGCTCTACGCCTATAATTAAAGTCAAAAATATATGCACTAAAGAAAATGGAGAAATCTCTCAGGCAAATGGCAAAGCTAGGGTAAAATCACCAAGATCTTTAGCGGTTAAAATTAGTATTTTTATGAATGTTTTTAACAAGCCAAATTATGAGATTATTTACATTGACACAAGCTATCAAGTTTCTATCGTAGGTAGTCCTGATAAAAAATATTTATGGATTTTGTCAAGAGAGATTTTAGCAAAAGAGCAAATAAACTCTTTGCTTGAAATAGCCAAGCAAAGAGGTTTTGATACTAGCGATGTGATTTTTGATGAGTATTAATCCTGCTCACTCATATCGATTACATAACGGAATTTGGCTTTTCCTGAAGTGAGGTTTTCATAAGCTTTGTCAATCTCGTTTGGTTTGATGAGTTCAATTTCAGGATAAATTCCATGTTCTAAAGAAAAATCAAGCATTTCTTGAGTTTCTTTAATGCCCCCAATAAGCGAGCCATATACTTTTTTACCTGCTTTATGTACAAAGTGAATGATGTTAATGCTAGGACTTACTTCATGTGGAGGCAATCCTACTATAGCCATCTCACCACCAAATTTTAATAAATCCATATAAGCTAGCGGATCATAAGGGGTTGGTATGGTGGAAATGATGAGGTCAAATCTTTCTTTTACCGCACTTTTATCTGTACTAGTATAAAAATTACTCACACCCATAGCTAGAGCTTGTGCTTTTTTGTTTTCATTTCTTGCAAAAACACTTACTTTTGCACCCATTTTCACAGCATATTTTACTGCCATCATACCAAGCCCACCAAATCCTGCTACGGCTACGCTTGAGCCTTCTTTAATATTTGAAAATTTAAGCGGTGAGTAGGTAGTAATACCCGCACACAGCAAAGGCGCTATCTTTTCAAGTGGTGCATTTTTTGGTACATTGATAGCAAATTTTTCACTTACTACGATGTTGTTTGAGTAACCTCCATAGGTGTTTTCATTATCATGAAATACATCTTTGCAGTTATAAGTGTAGATGGTTTTACCATTTTCGCAAAATTGCTCTTGAGATTTTTTGCATGCTTCGCACTCTCCGCATGAGTTTACCATGCACCCAACTCCAGCAAAATCACCTACTTTAAATTTACTCACATTTTCACCCACCGCGATAACTTCTCCTGCTATCTCATGGCCAGGTACGCAAGGGTAGGTTGCTTCGCCCCATTCGCTTCTTGCAGTGTGTATGTCACTATGACAAATTCCTGCGTACTTGATAGCGATTAAGATGTCGTTTTTACCTACTTTATGGCGTGTAAATTCAAAAGGTGTAAATTTAGAATCTTTGCTAAGCATAGCATAACCTTTGCTTTTAACACGACCATTTTCTAAAAAGATTTTTGAGTCCATTTTATCTCCTTTGTGGTTTTTGAAATTATATTAAAGCTAGGTTTTTATTGCAATAGGGAAAATAAAGTAAGATACTATATACTAAAGGTGTGTAGAATTAATATGTTAAAAATTTTTGATTTTTTAACATATTTTTTTATAATGTTAAAAAATTTTATAAATTTTAACATATGGAAAAAACATGAAAGAGTTTATACCGCCAAAACTACCTTTAGATATAAAATTAAACGCAAATATTTATAACCTTATCATCAAAGCTTCAAGAAAATTAGCCGAATTAAATGGACTTAGTAAAAGCATTCCAAACCCAAATATTTTAATCAATGCTTTAATTTTGCAAGAAGCTAAAGATTCAAGTGAGATAGAAAATATTATTACTACTCACGATGAGCTTTTTTTATCTAAAATTGATGAAAAGAAACTAACAAGGGCAACAAAAGAAGTAAAAGACTATGAAAATGCTTTAAAAAAAGGATATGAGCTTTTAAAAAAAGAGCAATTATTAAGAAATGCTCATATTTTAGAAATTCAAAAAAGGTTAGAAGGAAATAATGCAGGTTTTAGAAAACAAAGTGGAACCATGCTTAAAAATCCTATTACAGGTGAAATTAAGCATATACCACCACAAAATTTTGATGATATACAAAAACTTATGAAAAATTTAGAGCAATACATTAACGATGATACTCTAGATGAACTTGATTTTTTAGTAAAAATGGCAATTATTCATTATCAATTTGAAAGTATACATCCTTTTTATGATGGAAATGGTAGAACAGGTAGGATTATAAATATACTTTATTTAGTGTATAAAGGGCTTTTGGATTTGCCTATTTTATATTTAAGTGCTTATATAGTTAAAAATAAAGATGAATATTACACTCTTTTGCAAAAAGTACGCGATGAAGGTGCTGTTTTAGAATGGATAGAATATATACTAAAAGGTGTAGAGCAAACTGCCATAAAGACAATTGAAACTATCATTATAATAGAAAAAATGATGAACGATGTAAGTGATATTTTGCAAAATAAAACAAATTTTTATAGTAAAGATTTTGTGGAACTTTTGTTTTCTCACCCTTATACAAAAATAGATTTTTTAATAAAAAAACTAGATATTTCAAGACAGAGTGCTTCAAAATATCTTAAAATTTGTGAAAAATTAGGGGTTTTAGAATGTGTTAAAATAGGTAGAAATAATTATTACATTAATACAAAACTTTTAGGACTTTTTAGAAAAGGGATTTTTTGATATTTTAGTATATTAAATTAAGGTTATGCATGAAAAATTATGATATATATGTATATGATGAAAAGTGTAGATATGTTTTAGGAAAGAAATCAAATAGTATTTTACTATGCATAGGAATCAATCCTAGTATTGCAACTGATAAAAAAGCTGATCGAACCATAAAAAAATTAGAAAATATAATTAAATTTAATAATTATGAAAGCTTTGTAATGTTGAATATTTATCCAGAAATTTCAACTAATCCAAATAAACTTCCTTATGGATATAATGTTGATATACATAACAAAAATTTAGAGTATATAAATCACATTTTATGTGAATATAAAAATGTGGATATTTTGGCTTGTTGGGGAAATTTAATTAATATAAGAGAATATTTGCATGTGCTATTAAAGGATATTTTTACTCAAGATAAATTTAATAAAACAAGAAAATGGTTGTGTTTGGGAGTTACAAAAACTAATAACCCAAGACATCCATTGTATTTAAAAAATGATACCAAAATAATGCATTTTGATATGAAAAAATACTTATGTAAAAACTAAGGCATTAAAACAATATCCACTAAATCATTTTCTTTTATATCATCATGTGCTATCATTAATGCAGCTTTGTGGTTAAGGTTGTTGATGATGGCACTTGAGCCTTGTTTTTTGCCTTTTAAATTGGCATAAATTTTTCCATCTTTAAATTCCACATTACAAGCTACAAATTCTAAATGCGAACTTTTTTTCTTATAGTCAGTATTTGCAAATGCTTTAAATACATAGTCTTTTTCTTGTAAAAGCCAAGCATTTAAAAGTTCTCTTACATATAAATTAAACATTACCATAGCCGAGTATGGAAAACCCGGCAGGGCAAAGATGAATTTATCTTCAAATTTGGCTATTTTGATATGTTTTCCAGGTTTTACATCGACTTTGTCTAAGATGATTTCATACTCTTTAACAGCTTGTTTTAAAAAGTCAAAATCCCCCATGGAAACTCCACCGGTGGTAACTAAAATATCACACGCATTAAGTGCTTGTTTTAAAACACTTGGAGTTTTTTGCATATCATCTTTTAAAAGTGGAAAAATTCTAGCTTCAGCACCAAGTTTTTTTGCCATATTAGCTATGGCTACATGGTTTGATGAGCGAATTTGTGCAGGGTGTTCTAAGCTTTCGCCTAAGTCTTTGATTTCACTTCCACTACTTAGCACGCCTATGATAGGTTTAGCAAAAACACTAATGTGAAAATATCCAAGCTCAGCTAAAAGTGCTATTTCACTATAGCCTAGTTTTGTGCCTTTGGTGAGTAAAATTTCGCCCTTGGTGTAGCTCTCGCCCACCTTTCTCACAGCAAAGCCTTGTGAAACTTTTTCTTTTACATAAACCATATTATTTTTAACTTCAACTTTTTCCACAGGCACTAAGGTATCACAACCCTCACTCATTAAAGAGCCTGTAAAAGTTTTAACACATTCTTTATTTTGTATTTTAAAGCTTGGGAAAATTCCAGCAGGTACTTCGCCTATGATAGACAAAGCCTCATCTTGTTCGCTAAATTTAATTGCATAGCCATCCATAGAAGCAGTAGGAAATTGAGGGTTGTTAGTAGAAGCTTTGATGTCTATGGCTAAAATTCTATCTAAGCACTGTGTTAAAGCTATGTTTTCTATCTTTTCATATGTTTGTATGTGTGAATGAAGTATGTCTAAACTTTGGCTATAAGAAGTTAGCATTTTAGTCCTTAGTGCTTAAAATTCCTGCTCCTTGAAGTTTCAAAGAGCGTTCTTTGGCATAAATTTTTTTGCCATTAATGATATCATATTTCCATATAGGTGCGCTTGCTTTAAAATCTTCTACAAAATCATTAATTAACTTAAGTCCTAATTTTCTTTGCTTGCTTAAAACCCCAGCAAAATAAGAACTCTCATGCACTTTAACCTCACCGATAGAGTGAGCAAACATCAAGCTTACATTTTCATTTGTAAGTTTTTGGCACCATTTTTCAAACCAAGTTTTTAATAAAGGCTCATATATATCAAAACTTAAAGCCTCAATCTCATCTTCAGCCCTCACTATACCGCAAAATGTGATCAAAGCTCCGCAGTTTTTATCTTTAGCATATTCATACCATCTAGCATAAATGCTAGGAATTTCTAAGGCTCCTTGGTGTAATTCAAACATAACTCATCCTCCACAAACCGGTGGTAATAAGCAAATTTTATCCCCATCTTTTAAGGTAGTTTCATCATCAAAAACCATTTCATCATTTAAAGCAACTGCACAAAGTTCAAGCCATTCTTTTAAGCTTTCATCTTGTCCTAAAATTGCTTTTAATTCTTTAAGATTGCTTACATTTAGTTCTAAGCTTTCTTTGTTAATTGGCCCTAGAAATTCAATTTTTACCATTTTTTTTACCTTTATTCTTTTATTTCTAAAATTCCCATCATTCCAAGATCTTCATGCTCTAAAATATGGCAGTGAAACATTCTAATACCGGTAAATTTTTGACTCATTCTAAGTTTCAATTCTTCTCCAGGTCTTACATTAATCGTATCTTGCAATGCTCTGAATTTTGCTTTTGTTATTTTACCCTTAAATTTAGAAGATATGAGTTCAAATTGTGTTCCATGTATATGGAAAGGATGATCCATATGCGATTTGTTTTTTATTACCCATTCTTCTACTTCATTTAATTTTGAGGTTAAATCCGTTCTATTCATATCAAATGTTTTACCATTGATTAAAAACATAGAGGCAAGGCTTTTTTTGATTTCTTCTTCACTTTTTTTACTAATACCATGCATTTGCATATGATCTTCGCTCATAATCACTTCTTTAAAGCTTGTAGCTTCTTTTAAAGGTGGAAATTCTCGTAGCTTTTCAGGTATGTTTTCTATAGTTTTTTCTACTTTAAGATCAGCTAACATAAGAGTATAAGGTTCTTCTTTAACAAGCATTTTATCGCGGTCATAATAAGTACTTTCAAGTTTAAATTCACCCTTACTTGCTTTGATTAGCACTTCTACTCTTGATGCAGGACTTAAAAATAACTCATCTAATTCAACACCTTTTTCTATAAGCCCTCCATCAGTTCCTACTAAAATAAATTTAGCACCTTTAATGCGTAAATTTAAATATCTTGCCGCACAAAAATTATAAATACGAATTCTTTGAGCTTTGTCAAGTGTTATTTTTGGTTTTAATTGTCCATTGATAAGAACTAAATTTCCTTCTCTACCATTTAGCCAATCAAATAAATTATTATCAGGAATTTGTGCGTTTTCATCTAAACGCAAATCACTAATCACCCAATCTTGTTCTTGTAAATGCGACAACGCGTCTTTTTTGGCTTTTACTACAAATACCCCTGCTAAGCCTTTATAAACTTGCTTTGCTGTGGTGTAGTGTGGGTGTGGATGATACCAGTAGGTTCCTGCTGAATTTTCTCCAAGTTTAAAGCGATAAATTCTTTCTCTACCAGGCATGATAGGATCGTGTGGGTTGCCATCTTGCTCAGGTGGTATGTCAAGTCCATGCCAGTGGATAGTAGTTGGCTCTTTTAAACTATTTTTTACCAAAATTTCTACAGTATCACCTTCATAAACTTCTATTTTAGGTCCAGGTATAGAGCCATTGTAAGTAAAGCATTTTGTTTTTTTACCTTTAACAAGCTCTATTTGACTTTCTTTGATTTCTATACTTGATCTAAAGAAATTTTTCTTTGCACTTGTGTTTTTTAGAAGTTTTAAATTTGCTAATGTTTGTCCGCTAGGAAAGTCTTTTTCATTGAGTAGTTTAATGTTTGGATTTTCTAGTTTGATAAAAGAAGTATCGATTTCTTTTGTATCTTTTTGTGTATGTTTTGAGTGCATATTATGATGAGAATGATCCCCCATTGCATAAGCACTGCTAATACTTGCTAAACCTAAAGCATTAAATTTTAAAAATAACCTTCTATCCATTAAATTTTTACTCCTAAATTAATTTTGATTTGGATTTTGATTATAGCTATTATTTGATTAATGATTGTAAATTATAAAAACAAGATATAATTTTAATATGATTTGTTATACAAGTGGTTTTAAATCAAAAATTAAGGACAAATAATGCTAATTAAAAATCATTTAGATAAAGACTTTCAAACCCCTGCTTATATTTTAGAAGAAGACAAGCTTAGAAAAAATTGTGAGCTTTTAGCTAAAGTGAGTGAGCAAAGTGGAGCAAAAGTCTTGCTTGCTCTAAAGGGTTTTGCTTTTTCAGGTGCTATGGATATAGTGGGTGAGTATCTATCAGGTTGTACTTGCAGTGGGCTTTGGGAAGCTAAATTTGCAAAAGAATATATGAATAAAGAAATTCATACTTTTTCACCTGCTTTTAAAGATGATGAAATAGATGAAATCATAGATCTTTCACACCATATAGTATTTAATTCTTTTAATCAGTTTAAAAAATTTAAAGACAAAGCAAGTAAAAAGTCTCTTGGTTTGCGTTGTAATCCAGAGCTATCAGTGGCTCCAAAAGAACTTTATAATCCTTGTGGTAGATTTTCAAGATTAGGAATTCGTGCGATTGATTTTGAAAATGAAGATTTAAGTGCTTTAAGTGGGCTTCATTTTCATGCTTTGTGTGAAGAAAGTGCGTATTCTTTAGAGCTTGTGTCAAATGCTTTTGAGGCTAAATTTTCAAAATTTATTAAAAATATAAAATGGGTTAATTTTGGTGGAGGTCATCATATTACTAAAGAAGGTTATGACACGCAAAAACTAATTGATCTTTGTAAAAAATTTAGCGATAAATACGGTGTGCAAGTGTATCTTGAGCCAGGTGAGGCTGTGGGTTGGCAGTGTGGGACTTTAGTTGCAAGTGTAATAGATATAGTAGAAAATGAGAAAAAAATAGCTATTCTAGATACTTCAAGCGAAGCTCATATGCCAGATACTATCATTATGCCTTATACAAGCGAGGTTTTAAATGCTAGAATTTTATCAAGTCGTGATGGACAAAATTACAGCGAGTTAAAAGAAAACGAATTTGCTTATTTACTTGGTGGCAATACTTGCTTAGCAGGGGATATCATGGGTGAGTATGCTTTTAATCAAGAGTTAAAAATAGGACAAAAAATAGTATTTTTAGATCAAATTCATTATTCCATAGTTAAAAACACTACTTTTAATGGAGTAAGACTTCCAAATTTAATGTTCTTAGATAAGAATGAAAATTTATCTATGATAAGAGAGTTTTGTTATGAAAATTATTCAAAAAGAAACTAAAAATTGAGTTTTTTTGTAGTTTTTTGCAAATTTATGTTTTTTAAATAAAACTTTTTTTAAAATAAAAATGGAAACTGAAAATTAACAAAACTACAATGCTAAGCTTTTTCTAGCGTGTAATGTTTAGGAGTAATTTATGCATAGAGTTATACTAGCTCTTTTAGCCTGTTTTAACTTTCTATTTGCTCAAGAAAATTTTGAAGTTAAAAATACTCAAATTTGGGATGTGCAAAGAGTGATGAATATAGAAAGTTATCAAAATTTTGGTGCTTTGTGGACTAAACTGCAAGGTGAGTATATTGCAAGTGCTGTTTTGATTATACTTATAGTCGTAATTTCAGCTTTTGCTTTGCATTATATGGTCATAGGTCCAAAGAAATTTTCTCATGATGGTAAGAAAATTTATGCTTTTTCAGTATTTGAAAGATTGTTTCATTTTGTAGCAGCAATCTCTTGGATTATCCTTGTACCAACCGGACTTATTATGATTTTTGGATCGTATTTTGGCGGTGGATTTTTTGTAAGAATGTGTAAAAACTTACATGGTATTGCTACTATTTTATTTATCATTTCTATCATTCCTATGTTTTTGTGTTGGATTAAAAGAATGCTTCCTGCAAGTTATGATTTAAGATGGATGATGATAGTAGGTGGATATTTAAGCAAAGAAAAAAAACCTGTGCCTGCGGGTAAGTTTAACTTTGGTCAAAAATCTTGGTATTATATAGCTGTTTTTGGTGGCTTTTTGATGATAATCACTGGTGCGTTTATGTTTTTCCTTGATTTTAATTCTACTTCTTTGCAATCTATTTTTGGAATTTCTCATATAGATATTTTAAGAGCTTCAGCTATCATCCATAATATTTTGGGTATTTTATGTGCAGTATTTTTTGCTATTCATATTTATATGGCCGTATTTGCTATTAAAGGAAGTATCCATTCTATGATTAGTGGTTATAAAGAAGAAGAGGAAGTTTATATTTTACATTCTTATTGGTATAAAGAATTAAGCGATAAAAAACAAATCAATCCATCGTTTACTTACGATTCTAAAACAAAATTTTAAAATCTCACTTGATTTTTTTAAATTTTCCTTGTTATAATCAAATAAAAATAACAAGGAAAATTAATGATACAAGATATTGATCTTTCGCGCAAATATTTTTATGAATTTTTTTCAAAAGCTTTTAATTTTATCGACGAAAATGAGTTTAAAATTTGGCATGAGCAAGTTTTAGTTTTAGCTCAAAGTCCTTTAGATGATAGTTTAAAATTTGATTTTGAAAAACTTAGTGTATGTGATTTTGCAAGTTTTAAAGAAGAACAAAATGGAGTATTTTTTGATTTTTCTTATGTGAATGTGCCTATTAGTGCTTCTTTTTATGATGAGGGTAGAGATGATGGCAAAATGAAGCTTCAAGCCTGTGAAATCATTAGAAAAACCAAATTTAGAAAAAAAGAAGATTGTAGGCAAAGTGAAGATGAATTTGGCTTTTTGTTTGCTTTTATGGCAAGTATTATTGAGCATGATTTAAAAGTTGCACAGCAATTATTTCGTTTTGTGATAAACCCTGTAATAGATGAGTTTATAGAAAAATTACAAATCCACAAAAACTCAAATTTTTACATTGCTATTGCCAATATTATGAAAGTCTTTTTTGTAAATGAAAGAGCTTATTTGGAAGTACAAGCACCTATAAAAAAAGAAGGTAAAAGTGTAGCAGATGAGGCTTTACAAAGACTTCCTTATGAGCCAAGACTTCCTACTAAATTTAGCAAAACAAATATAGAAGAACTTAGTAAATTATAGAAATTAATATGTATTTTGTTACCAAAATACATATTATCAAAACCATCTTTTTATGAAAATAGAAATTAAATAAAATCTTAAGTGAAAATATGCAAAATTTATTTTGTTAAGTGTATAAATACTTTGAAAATAAGTATTTATAGTTATTCTTTACTTTTATTTCAAAGGAGAGAACATGGAGGCCAATCAAAGAAGGGATTTTTTAAAAAAATCTTTGAAAATTGGTGCTTTAGGGGTAGTAGCTGGGGCAAGTGTGAATGCTTTAGCTAAAGATGATTACCAAGAGCAAAATACCGTAGTTTTAGGAAAAAGTACTAAAAAAGAAGTGCTTTATAGAAAAACTATGCATTGGGAAAAATACTACAAAATAGCTTATTAATTAAGAAAGGAAGAAGATGGCATTAGCAAGAAGAAATTTTCTTAAGCTTGCTGGTATTGCTGGTCTTGGAAGTGCGGCTTTTGGTAGTGAAAACAAAGCTATTAGAGTTGCAAGTGAACAAGAAGTAGCAAATCCTTATCCAGATTCTAAGATTGTTAGAACAATCTGTAGTATCTGTAGTGCAGGCTGTGGAATTAAAGCAGAAGTACAAGATGGAGTTTGGGTGCGTCAAGAAAACGCTATAGAACATCCTATTTCTCAAGGATCACACTGCTGTAAAGGGATAGATCAAATCGATCTTACTAAATCAAAGCAGCGTATTAAATATCCTATGAAAAAAGAAAATGGCAAATGGGTACGTTTAACTTGGGAGCAAGCTATCAATGAAATTGGCGATAAAATGCTTGAAATCCGTAAAGAAAATGGACCTGATAGTGTTATGTTTTTAGGTTCGGCTAAATTTAATAACCAACAAGCTTATTATTTTAGAAAATTTGCAGCATTTTGGGGTACTAACAATATAGACCACGTTGCTAGAATTTGACACAGCGCAACAGTCGCCGGTGTGGCGAATACATGGGGTTATGGCGCTATGACAAATCATTTTGGTGATGTGACTAAACACTCAAAAATGATGATTATTTTTGGTGCAAATACTGCCGTGGCAAATCCTATCGGATTTAAACACTTATTACAAGCAAAAGATCGTAATAATGCTAAATTAGTAGTTGTAGATCCTGTATTTACAAAAACTGCAGTACATGCTGATGAATATGTAAGAATTCGTCCAGGCACAGATATAGCTTTAGTTTATGGTATGCTTCATTTGATCTTCAAAAACGGTTGGGAAGACAAAGAGTTAATCAAAACTAGAACTTATGGTGTTGAAGAAATAAAAGCAGAGGCTGCTAAATGGACTCCTGAAGTTGTAGAAGATGTAACAGGCGTTCCAGCTGCTCAACTTGAAAAAATTACAAGAATGCTAGCTACAATCAAACCTGCTACGCTATTTTGGGCTTTAGGTATTACTCAACACTCGGTAGGTAGCTCCAACACAAGAATTCTAGCTATTTTACAACTCGTTCTTGGTAATATAGGCAAACCAGGTGCAGGAACAAACATCATTAGAGGTCATGATAATGTTCAAGGTGCTACTGATATGGGCTGTTTGGCTGATACTTTACCAGCTTATTATGGGCTTGATGATAATGCGTGGAATCATTTTGCTAATTTTTGGAATGTAGATAGAGAATATTTAAATTCAAGATTTTATTCTAAAGAATGGATGCATGAAAAAGGTTTTTCACTAGCAAAATGGTGGCAAGGCGTTTTACATGAAGAAAAAACTTATTCTAACTCACCTATCCGTGTGCTTTGGGTGCAAGGAACGGGTATTACTTCTATGGCGCATACGGTAAAAATTCAAGAAGCGCTTAAAAAACTTGATATGATTGTAATCGCTGAACCTTTTGTAAATGAAGTAGCAGTTTTAGCAGATCGTTCTGATGGTATTTATATTATCCCTGCTTGTACTCAATTTGAAACAGAAGGTTATGTCACTGCGACTAATCGTGCTATGCAATGGCGTTCTCAAGTAGTAAAACCAATTTATGAAAGCAAAGAAGATCAAGAGATTATGTTTGCTTTTGCTAAAAAATTCGGTTTTTATAAAGAATACACTCGCGGTATGAAAATGGAATTGAAAGATCATAAGCTTGTGCAAACAAGAGATGATAATGATGATAATTTTATATGGCCTGATGATGCTACAAGAGAAATGAGTAATGGTCTTTTAAGCATAGGCTTAAGAGGTATTTCAGCTGAACGCTTAAGAAAACACCAGCAAAATTGGGAACATTTTGATCCTGATACTCAAAGAGGTATTGGTGGTAAAGTTAAAGGCGAATACTATGGTTTACCTTGGCCTTGTTGGGATGAACAACATCCGGGAACTTCTATATTATGGAATACTGATGTGCCTTATGAAGAAGGCGGTATGGGCTTTAGAAACCGCTTTGGTTTAGAGCATGAAGGACATTCTCAATTAGCAGATGATGCCTTTACTCCAAAAGGATGTAAAGTTAAAGGTGGTTACCCACAAATCACTAAGGCAAATATTGAAAAAGTATTTAATATCAAACTAAGTGATAGCGAAAAAGAATTAATGGGCGCTAGCTGGAGTACAGATATTTCAGGTATTATTTTAGAAAAATGTAGAGAAAAGAGTGCTTGCTGTTTAGGTAATGCAAGAGCTAGAATGAAAGTTTGGGAATTTGCAGATCCTATTCCGTTACATAGAGAGCCTATTCACTCACCTCGTTGGGATTTGGTTAAAAAATATCCTACTTGGGGCGATCAAGAGAAAAACTTCAGAGTTGAGAGTAAATTTATCAGCGAGCAACAAAAGAAAGATTGGAGCAAAGAGTTTCCAACTATCATTTCAAGTATGCGTTTAGTAAATTTAAGTGGTGCAGGTATGCTTGAGAGAACTAGTAAATATCTTGCTGCAATCACACCTGAAATGTTTGCTAATGTTCACCCTGAACTTGCCTTAAAATATGGTATAAATGATGGAGATATGATGTGGATTCATTCACCGCAAGGTACTAAGATTAAAGTAAAATGTGTGCATAATCATTCTGTTACACCGGATAGAATTTGCTTGCCTTATAACTTTGCGGGTATTATGCAAGGAGTGGATTTAAGTTATAATTATCCTGAAGGCACTAGACCTTATACTATAGGTGAAAGTTCTAATACGGTTACTAACTATGGTTTTGATATAAATACGCAAATTTCTGAATTTAATGCAGGACTTTGCAGACTTGAAAAGGCTTAAGGGGTAAGTTATGGCTAGAATGAAATTTTATGTAGATAATAATCGCTGTATTTCTTGCTTTGCTTGTCAAGTGGCTTGTTCAAGTGCGCACGAAGTGCCAGTGGGGATTAATAGAAGAAAGGTAATCACTCTAAATGAAGGCATAGAAGGAAAAGAGTTTTCAACAACTCTTGCCTGCCAACACTGCACAGATGCTCCATGTGAGCAAGTTTGTCCTGTAAAATGCTTTTATATTAGAGCTGATGGTATTGTTTTACATGATAAAAAAACTTGTATAGGTTGTGGGTATTGTCTTTATGCATGTCCTTTTGGTGCTCCACAATTTCCAAGAGATGGTGCTTTTGGTATCAAAGGTCAAATGGATAAATGTACTATGTGTGCAGGTGGTCCTGAACCTACTAACTCTCATGAAGAAAGAGAACTTTATGGACAAAATCGTATCGCAGAAGGTAAAGTGCCTATGTGTGCTGCGGTTTGTTCTACAAATGCACTTTTGGTTGGTGATGCAGCTGAAGTTAGTGCAATGTATAGAAAAAGAGTTTTGCTTAAGGGCCAAAATTTAGGACTTGATGCAAAATAACCCAAAGGGTGTTTACAGGCACCCTTTTTTACTACTTATAATCCAAGGTTAATTCATGGAAGAATTAAATTTAAAAATTCAAAAAAATCTTGATGAAAATAATAAACTTACTTGTAAAAAAGCACTAGAGCTTTTAAAACAATACTCCAAAGAAGATTTTCAAGCTAGTATAAAAAAAATGGATGTAAAAATTTCAGATTGCGAGTTAGGTCAATTTGGAAAGTTAAATAAAAATATAGCAAAAAGTGAAATTTTAGAAAAATTAGAAACAAAACTAGATTCTAAGCGTCGCATATCATGTAAAGATGCTTTAGAATGTGCTAAAAACTTTAATATGGCTGATATGAGAGCTACGCTTAAAACTTATAAAATTGATGTTAGATACTGCGAACTTGGTTGTTTTGAAGAAAAAAAAGGTAAAAAATTTCATATAAAAAGCAAAATTTGGGTAGAAAATCCTGATGGAGAATTGCTTTTTGGTAAAGGGAAAACAGATATTTTAGAATTAGTTGGAGAATGCGGAAGTATTTCCCAAGCGGCTAAACAACTAGGGATGAATTATAAAAAAGCTTGGCTTTATATACAGGATTTAGAAAAAAATATGAAAGAAGAATTGCTCATTGCTAAAAAAGGAAGAGGAAGTGAAGCTGGTAGTAAGCTTACTCCAAGAGCTTATGAGTTAATTCAAAATTTTAAAATTTTACAACAAGATGTAGAAGAATACACTAATAAGCGCTTTAAAGAATTATTTTTCAAGAAAAATCAAGAAAAAGATAAAACTTAATTTGAATACAAGTTATAAAAATATATCATTAAGTAAAAAAGGTAAAAAATGAAAATTGATTGTAGAGATTTAGCTTGTCCGCGTCCTGTGATAGAGACAAAAAAGGCTTTAGAAGAGTTAAAAGAAAATGAAAATTTAGAAATTCTTTTAAATTCTCAAGCTTCTAAAGAAAATGTAATGAGGTTTTTAAAATCTTTAAATTTGAACTTTAGTGTGAAAGATGTAAATGATGAAAGTATTATTAGTATTATAAAAGATGGTGATATAGTTCAAATTCAAGAACAAAATTTGCAAGAATATAATGTGTTGTTTTTAAAAAGCGATAAAGTAGGTGAAGGGGAGCTTGGGAAAAATCTAATGCTAGGTTTTTTAAAAACCTTAAAAGATTTACCTAATAAACCTGTAAAAATCCTTTGCGTTAATGATAGTGTTTTAATGAATACTGATTGTTCTCATATGGCTTTTGAAGCTATGAAAGAGCTTGAAAATTTAGGGGTTGAAATTTATAGTTGTGGGGCATGTTTGGAATTTTTTGGTAAAACTAAAGAGCTTAAAATAGGCAAAATAGGTAATGCTTATGAAATTTTAAATGAACTTTTTGGAAAGGCAAAGATTATTTCTTTATGATATATAAAGATCAAAAACTAACTCAATATGTAAAAGCTGCGGGTTGAGCTGCCAAACTAGACTCGGTGGGTCTTGACAAAATTCTTGGCATTTTAAAACCGCATGAAAACATTTTAAGTGGTATTGATAATAACGAAGATGCAAGTGTTTATAAGCTAAATGAAGATTTAGCTTTAGTGCAAACACTTGATTTTATCACACCTGTGGTTGATAGTGCGTATCATTTTGGTGCTATAGCTGCTGCCAATGCTTTAAGTGATGTATTTGCTATGGGTGCTGAGGTGATTAATGCCTTAAATATTGTAGGCTTTGATACTTGTCATTTTAACAATGAAATTTTACTTGAAGTTTTAGAAGGTGCTAGAGCTAAGGTTGAAGAAGCTGGTGCTGTGCTAGTAGGTGGCCATACTATAGAAAATGATGAATTTATTTTTGGTCTTAGTGTGACAGGTGTAGTTCATCCTAAGAAATTTATAGCTAATAATAGTGCAAAAGATGGTGATGTTATTTTACTTACTAAGCCTATAGGTAGTGGCATTATTAGCACTGCTATCAAGGCTGGTTTGCTAGAAAAAGCAAAGATTTTAAAAGCAATAAAGCAAATGAGTTTTTTAAATCTTTACGCAAGTCGTATTTTAAAGGGGTTTAAAAGTCTTAGTGCTTTAAGTGATGTTACTGGTTTTGGCCTTTTGGGACATTTAAAAGAAATGTTAAATGAAGAGATTATGATAGAAGTGTATAAAAATGAAATTCCTTTAATGGATGGAGTTTTGCCAATGGCTAATATGGGGATAATCCCAGCAGGAGCTTATAAAAATAAAGATGGTCTAAAAATTTGGGTTGATAATTTAAATGAAAAAGATGAGGATATAGTGTATTTTGATCCTCAAACTTCAGGTGGACTTTTAGCTGCAATGAGTGAAAAAGATGCAAATGAGGCTTTGAAAATTTTGAAAGATTACAATATAGAGGCAAAGATTATTGCTAGATGTGTAAGAAATACTCATAATTATTTATTATTACGCTAATATTTTATTTACAATTAAAAATATATGTTTATATTTGTTACTTTTTTACATAAAAAAATAAATTATAAATAAATATATGTTGATTTTTGTGGCTATTTTTGTATCATAAAAGATATTAATTACTAAATGGAGGAAGAAATGATACAAAAAGCTTTGCAATTAGCTGAAGAATTACAAAGAAAAATAGAAAGTAATATCTCTCAAAGTGAAAAAGAATTTCACGCCAAAATGCAAAAACTTTTAAACAATCCTAAAAATAAAGTGATGTTGATTGAACTTTTAGATCGCTCTTTTAGATGTAAAGATAAAAGTGCGAGTTTTGAGCTTATAGAGCATACTTTAAACAAATATGGTATAGCAGATTTTTTTAGTGCTTTTGAAAAATTTTTGCTTTTTTCATTTTTAAATTTTGGAAAATTTGCACCAACTCTTAGTGTGCCATTTTTCATTAAGCATTTAAGAGAAGATACTAAAGCTATGGTTTTAGATGCAAATCCTAGTGTTTTAGAGCCTCATATGCGTAAAAGAAAAGATGAAGATAAAATTACCTTAAATGTAAATTTAATTGGTGAAGAGGTTTTGGGTGAGGCTGAGAGTGCTTATAGAGTAAAAAAATATGAAGAAGCATTAAAAACAAGCTATATTACTTATATTTCAATTAAAATCACTACCATTTTTTCTCAAATTAATATCATTGATTTTGAATACTCTAAAGATGAAGTGGTAAAAAGATTGGATAAATTATATGCTCTTGCTTTAGAAGAAGAAAAAAAGCAAGGTGTGTCTAAATTTATCAATCTTGATATGGAGGAATTTAGAGATTTAGAATTAACCGTTGAAGCTTTTATGGAAAGTATTGCAAAGTATAATATTAAAGCAGGTATCGTTTTACAAGCTTATCTTCCTGATTCTTATGAATATTTGAAAAAACTTTTTGCTTTTTCAAAAGAAAGAGTTTTAAAAGGTATGAAGCCTATAAAAATTCGCTTTGTTAAAGGAGCGAATATGGAAAGTGAAGAAACTATAGCTTCGCAAAGAGGTTGGGCTCTACCTACTTTTTATAAAAAAATTGACACAGATAGTAATTATAAGAAAATGCTCGATTTTGTCTTAGAAGGCGATAATTATAAATATATTAATGTAGGTATTGCGAGTCACAATTTATTTGAAATTGCTTATGCTTATACTAGAATTTCACAAGCAGGAGCTTTATCATCTTTTACTTTTGAAATGCTTGAAGGTATGAGTTTGCAATGCTCTTATGAGCTTTCTAAAATGCATGATCTTATACTTTATGCACCGGTGTGTGATGAAGCGCATTTTAATAATGCTATTGCTTACTTAGTAAGAAGACTTGATGAAAATACTAGTGAAGATAATTTCATGAGATATTTTTTCAACCTTAAAATCAATGATAAAAATTGGCAAATGCAAAAAGAATTATTTATAAAATCTTTAGAAGGCGTTGCTAGTTTGGATAATTCTACTCATAGAACTCAAGATAGAAATAATGAGACAAAGACTATTAGTTCTTATGAGAGTAAAGAATTTAAAAACGAACCTGATACAGATTTTATCTTAAAAGCAAATAGAGAATGGGCTAAAAATATAAGAACTAAATATGAAAATTTAGAAAATTATGATGTGTATCCGGTTGCAAAAGAAGAAATTAAAAATGAAAATTTACAAGTAATAGAAGTTAAAGATAAAATCAAAAATCGCACTATAGGTAAAGCACATTTAGCAGGCCAAAAAGAGATTAAATATGCTTTAGATGTAGCTAAGAGCTCAAATTTTAGTGATTTAAGTCATGATGAAATTTATAAAATTTTAGCAAAAACTGCTCAACTTGTTAGAGATCGTAGAGGAGATTTAATAGGTATAGCAGCTTTAGAAGTAGGAAAAACTTTCTTAGAGATTGATCCTGAAGTTAGTGAGGCTATAGACTTTTTAGAATTTTACCCACATTCTTTGGAAAAACTAAAAGAGCAAAATCCAAATACTACTTTTAAAGCAAAAGGCATAGGTGTGGTAATTGCACCATGGAATTTTCCAGTAGGTATTTCAGTAGGAACCATAGCAGCACCTTTGGCTGCAGGTAATAAAGTAATATATAAGCCATCATCTTTATCCATGCTAACAGGTTATATGCTTTGTAAATGCTTTTGGGATGCGGGAATTCCAAAAGATGCTTTGATTTTCTTACCTGCTAAAGGTAGTGATATATCAAAATACTTGCTTGTTGATCAAAGTGTGAAATTTTCAGTATTAACCGGTGGAGAAGAAACTGCTTATGCAATGCTCAAAGCTAATCCAACCTTACTTTTAAGTGCTGAAACAGGCGGTAAAAATGCAACTATTGTTTCTAAATTTGCCGATCGTGATAGTGCGATTAAAAATATCATTCATTCAGCATTTTCAAATTCAGGTCAAAAATGCTCTGCTACTTCTTTGCTTGTTTTGGAAGAAGAAGTTTATGAAGATGAGGAATTTAAAAAGACCTTAGTAGATGCTGCTAGTTCTATGGCGGTTGGAAATCCATTTGTATTTAAAAATAAACTTGGAGCTTTAGCAGATAAACCAGATGTAAAACTGCAAAAAGCATTAGATGAGCTAGCTCCATATGAAAGTTGGGCTTTAAAACCTAAATTTGTAGATAATAATCCTTATCTTTTAACTCCAGGGATTAAATATGGTACTAAAAAAGGTGATTTTACGCACATGAATGAGCTTTTTGCACCAATCTTAACTGTAATGAAAGCAAAAGATTTAAAAGAAGCTATTGATATAGTAAATTCAACAGGCTATGGACTTACAGCAGGATTTGAAAGTTTAGATGAGAGAGAATGGGAATACTTCCACACTCACATAGAGGCAGGAAATATTTACATCAATAAACCAACAACAGGAGCTATAGTTCTTAGACAGCCTTTTGGTGGTATTAAAAAATCAGCCATTGGTTTTGGTAGAAAAGTTGGAATTTATAATTACATCACTCAATTTTTAGATATAGAGCAAAGTCAAGCTGATCAAAATGTTTTAGATAATGAGTTAGTATCAAATTTAAATGCTTTAAGCTTGGATTTAAATGAAAAAGATAAAGCTGATTTTGAAGTCATTAAAGCTATGGCAAGAAGCTATGCTTATCATGCAAAACATGAATTTGCAAGTGCAAAAGATTATGTCAATATAAGAGGCGAGGATAATATTTTCTCTTATACAAAGGTTAAAAATATCGCTTATAGAGTACATAAAGATGATAGTTTAAAAGATATTTTAGGGGTTATTTTAGCAGCCAGTGTGCTAAATATTGATCTTATTTTAAGTTATGATGAGCATGAGAAAATAGATCTTGTGCAAAAGATTAATCAAAAAATTAGTTCAAAAACTTTATTCCTTAAAGAAAGTAAAGAAAATTTCATTAGCAAAATAGCTGATTATGAAAGAATTCGTTATTTTGCTCCATTAAATATTAATGATGAAATTTTCATAAAAGCAGCAAGTTGCGCAAAAATCATTGCCAATGCTAAGCCTTTAATGAACGGACGTTTTGAGTTGCTTTTATATCATAATGAAAAAGCTTTAAGTATATCTTTCCACCGTTATGGAAATTTAGGCATTCGTGCTTTAAAATAAAAAGGAGAAAAAATGGAGGTTGTACACATTAATACTCAAATTGCGATAATGTTTGTCGCATATTCAGCATTAATGCTTTTTATTGGATTTTATTTTTATAAACAAAATAAAAACTCAGAGGATTATTTTTTAGGTGGTCGTTCTATGGGGCCAGTAGTTTCAGCACTTAGTGCTGGAGCTTCTGATATGAGTGGTTGGCTTTTAATGGGTTTACCGGGAGCTTTATATGTAAGTGGTTTAGCTGAAAGCTATATTGCAATAGGTCTTAGTATAGGAGCATTTTTAAACTGGGCTTTTGTAGCAAAAAGACTTAGAATTTATACTAGTGTGATTGCAAATTCTATTACAATTCCAGATTATTTTGAAACAAGATTTGATGATGATAAGCATATATTAAGAATAGTTTGTGCTATTGTTATTTTGATATTCTTTACTTTTTATGTTTCTTCAGGACTTGTAGGTGGAGCAAAGCTTTTTGAAGCAACTTTTGGAATCCAATATGATTATGCACTTACTACAGGAACTGTGATTATAGTTGCTTATACATTTTTGGGTGGATATAAGGCAGTTTGTTGGACGGATTTGATTCAGGGTTTATTAATGATGAGTGCCTTGATTATCGTACCTATAGTGATGATTTATCATTTGGGTGGCTTTAGTGAAGCTGTTAATATAGTCAAAGAAATTAAGCCAAATACTTTTTCTATGGGGGAAGGATTAAGCTTTTTGGGTATAGTTTCAGCGCTTTCTTGGGGGCTTGGGTATTTTGGTCAGCCACATATTTTGGTGCGTTTTATGTCTATAAGATCAACTAAAGATATTCCAACTGCTACTTTTGTAGGAATTTCTTGGATGGTTATATCTTTAATTGGAGCTTGTTTGATAGGTATTTTAGGTATAGCTTATGTGAGTAAATTTGAGCTTAGTTTGCAAGATCCTGAAAAGATTTTTATCGTAATGTCGCAATTGCTTTTCAATCCTTGGATAGCAGGTGTTTTATTAAGTGCTATTTTGGCAGCCATTATGAGCACAGCAAGTTCGCAATTACTTGTTTCAAGTTCAACTATAGCAGAAGATTTTTATAAAAGAATTTTCAACAAAGAAGCGTCCAATAAAACAGTGATGACTTTGGGTAGATTTGGTGTTTTAGCAGTAGCTGTGATAGCTTTTATTATTTCTACTGATAAAAACTCAAGTGTATTAAGTATAGTAGCTTATGCTTGGGCGGGATTTGGAGCAAGTTTTGGTTCTGTAATGCTCTTTTCGTTATTTTGGTCAAAAATGACTAGATACGCTGCTATTGCAGGTATGATTACCGGTGCAGTTGTGGTTGTAGCATATAAAAATTTCTTAGCCGAGTGGCTTGATTTTCCTATTTATGAAATCATTCCAGGATTTTTAGCTGCTTCTGTTGTGATTATTTTAGTGAGCATGGTAACTAAAGTTCGCCCAGGAACTAAAGCAGCTTATGAAACAATGCTAAAACATCTCTAATACTCTCGCAATATGCGAGAGTAACTATGAAAAAATATTAATCAAATAAGTATTTAAAGGTATTGCAACAATATCAATTAAAACAGCACCGCATAAAGGTACTATTAAAAAAGCTTGTCTAGAAGTTAAATTATATCTAGAACAAACTGCATTCATATTTGCTACTGCATTTGGTGTTGCACCTAGACCATGTCCCATAAGTCCGGCACACATAATCGCACTATCATAATTTTTTCCGCATAATCTAAAAACTATAAAAATTGTAAAGAATAGTAAAGCTAAAACTTGCACAATCAAAGTAATAAAAAGAGGTGTAGCAACAGCACTTAGTTCGTTTATTTTTAAATTTATCATAGCCATAGTTAAAAAAATACCAAGGCTTAATTCACTTATAGTATCTATTGTATATTGATTTAGCTTGAAAATATTAAAAGAATCATTAATATTTCTTACAACAATAGCAACAAGCATAGCACCAACATAACTAGGCAAAGAATAGCCGCTATATTGTGTAAATTTGGAACTTAAAAAAAATCCAATACACATAATACATAATATTAAAAATAAAGATTTTAAAAAATCTTTATAATTTGCATTGTGAATTTCATGCTTTAGAGGATCTATATCTTTAATATCTTGATTAGTTGTGATTTTTAATTTGTGTTTATTTATAAGATATTTTGCTACAGGACCTCCGAGCAAAGACCCTGAAATCAGTCCAAAGGTTGCCGCTGCCACTGCTAAAACTTTAGCGTTATTTAAGCCACTTAATTCTTCAACCATACCTCCAAAAGCTATAGCATTTCCATGTCCTCCTTCCAAAGAAACAGCACCACATAAAATTCCATATAGTTTATTTAAATCGAATAAACTCATCATGGAAATGCCGATAAAATTTTGCATTAAAGCCATAAACCAGCAACAACCTAGATAGATTAAAAGTACTTTTCCTCCTACTTTTAAGAGTTTAAAACTTCCACTTAATCCTATTACGGTAAAAAAAGCCACCATTAAAGGAGTTTGTAAACTTGTATCAAAATCAACTTTAATCTCAATAAAACTTAAAATCCAAATGATTATACTGATTAAAAATCCACCTATAACTGGTGCGGGAATGCAAAATTTTTCTAAGATTAAAAAACGTTTTTTCAAAAACATACTAAACAATAAAACCCCGATACTAATAGCCAATACACTTAAACTATCAAATTTCATATCATTCCTTTACTTAATAAAAAATATGCTAGATAAGCAGCGATTTTTGCAGTGTGATTGTCTATATCAAATTTAGGATTAAATTCACAAATATCTGCTAAAGCAACTTTTTTGCTTTCAAAAATAATTTTTATCGGAGTTAAAATTTCTTTTAAATTGATACCAAAAACAGCAGGGGCACTTACAGCAGGAGCTATGCTTTGTGAAAATACATCCATATCAATACTTAAATAAACAACTTCATTTTGTTTTAAGAAGTTTTTAATGACTTCTATACATTTTTCAAATTCAGTATCTAAAACATAACTTGCTTTCATATTATCCATAGTTTGAAAAAGTGCTTTTGTGTTAGATAATTTACTTGCACCCAAGCAAAGATAAGAAAAATTATAATTATTTTCTTTTGCATATTCATAAGCTTTGTAAAAAGAATTTCCAGAAGTATGTAACTCCTGAATTCTTACATCAAAATGTGCATCAAAATTTATAACTCCTACACTTTTTTTGTAATCTAAAAGCGCTTTAATACAAGCTAAAGATGTTTCGTGTCCACCTCCTAAAATTACACCATAATGATTATTATGTAAAATTTCTAAGCACTTGTGATAAAGTAGTTCATCGCCTAATTCTAGGGTATCAAAATTTTCAATATCTCCTAAATCATCAAAATCAAAATCATCATGTATAGCAAAATTTGCCATATTCTTTCTTATAATTTTTGGTGCTAATTCACTTCCAATTCTACCATTATTTCTCTGCACGCCCAATGATGAACAAAAGCCTAATAATTTATTATTTGAAGAGTGATTTAAACATTTAAATAATCGTTTATGGATAATTTCATCACCATCATTTCTCCCTTGCCACATGTATTCCTCCTTTTTTGTGTTTAATTTCAATGTAAGATATTTTTTTAAATATTTTTGTATTTTGAGAAATAACATTATTTATTTGTGTATTTTAGTAGCAATAATTTATTGATTAAATAATTTTTATTATAGTAAAAAATATTTGAAAATACTAAGGTATGGCTTTTAATGCATTTATGATAAAAGTTTCTTTAAGTTTTATTTTAAAATAAGAAAATACTATATATTTACTACTTGAAACAAAAAGGAGATTTATGCAAAAAAATAATCAAAAAACTTATGATTTATTTTTGATAGTGACATCTATCTTGGCGGTTTTTATGGTGATTGTAATTTTACTTATAAATCCTAGTAAAGCTTTAGAAGTAGCAAATTTTCTTTTTAGTAAGCTTACACATATGTTTGGCTCATTTGTTCAACTTTTTGAGTTTATTTGTGTAGTTTTTATTTTCTACTTGGCTTTTTCTAAAATAGGTAATATTAAATTAGGCGATGGGATAAATCCTTATTCAAATACTGCTTGGATTTTTATGTTTATTTGTGCAGGACTTGGATCTGCTACTATGTATTGGGCATTTATGGAATGGGCATATTATTATTTAGTACCTGGATTAAATATTACTCCAAAATCTACAGAAGCTTTAAGAAGTGCAACTTCTTTTGTGTATTTGCATTGGGGTATTACGCCTTGGGCTGTATATGCTTTAAGTTCTATTGCAATGTGTTTTCATTTTTATATTTTTAAAAATAAAAATTTAAAAATTTCAAGTTTAATAGCAAATATCTTGCATATTAATCAAAATATAGTGCTTGATAAAATCATCGATGTTGTGTTTTTATTTAGCACTTTTGGTGGACTTGTGCTTACTACAACCCTTTCTATAATTACAATTAGTGCTGGACTTTCTGGAATTTTTGATATTAATGATGGTTTTTATTTAAAATTTATTCTTTTAGCTATTGTTACAGCTGTTTTTACCTTTTCTAGTTTTGTTGGATTATCAAGTGGTATGGCAAAACTTGCTAAAATATCTTGTATCTTGTGTTTTGTGTTTGCAATATTGGTATTTATTTTAGGAGATAGTGTATTTATATTAAATAATATAATAAATAGTATAGGGGTATTTTTTAGTAATTATGTTTCAATGAGCTTATATAATGATATTGCTGGTGTAAGTAGCTTTAATTCTGATTGGACAGTTTTTTATTGGCTTTATTGGATTACTTACACTCCTGCTGTTAGTATTTTTGTGACAAAAATTTCTAAAGGAAGGACCATTCGTCAAGTAATTTTTGGTCTTATTGTAGGTGGATGTATTGGGACTTGGTTTTTCTTTGGAGTTTTGAGTTCATATGCAATAGATATTTTTCAAAGTGGAATCTTAGATGTTCCAAATTTTATTAGTTCAAATGCTGGAGAAGCTGGAGTGGTAGCATTGATAAAAACACTACCATTTGGTACTATTTTTACTCTTTTTTATTTCCTGCTTATGATGGTATTTTTGGCTTCTCATATGGATGCTACTGCATTTACTATTTCTTGTGTAAGCACAAAAATAGATAGTGAAAATCCTAGTAAATATTTAAAAGTTTTTTGGTGTATTATGCTTGGATTAATTCCTTTAGCAATGCTTTATATAAATGCAGATTTAAATACCTTAAAAGTTGCAGTTGTTTTGAGTGCTGCTCCTTTTTTGGTAATACTTGCTATTAGCTTTTATGGGCTTATTAAATGGATAAAAAGGATGGATAATGAAAATTACAAAGGTTGAACCTATATGGTTAAGGACAAAAACTTTTGATGAGTCTTGTGAGTGGGGTGAAGATGCCTTTATATTAAGAATTTATACAGATAATAATCTTTATGGAATAGGGGAAAGTGATAGTGCTGCAGCAGTTTTAAAGATAATGTTTGAGCAGCCTAGTACTCATGGATCTTGTAGAAATTTAAGTGAAATTTTAATAGGACAAGATCCAAGAAATATTAAGAAGATTATGGATGATTTGATTGAGGGAAGTGCGTATTATGGACTTAGCGGAGCATTAATTTGTGCTTTAAGTGCAATAAATATTGCTTTATATGATTTACTTGGAAAAATTTATGGTGTAAGTGTAGCTACTATACTTGGTGGAAAAAGAAAAGACTTTTTAAATGCATACGCTACTTTTATTCCGAGTAAAAATATGGAAGAAAATATTTCTAGAGTAAAATACTTAAAAGAAGAAGGTTTTAAACTATTAAAATTTGGTGGTGCAGGCTTTGGTAATAATGCATTATCTGATAAAGAGATTATCAAGAATATTAGAGGTGCAGTGGGTGATGATATTAAACTTAGTATTGACTTAGTAGGGCTTTGGAAAAATTTTTCTTATGCAAGAGAAAGATTTTTGGAAATTGAAGAATATAACTTAGAGTGGATAGAAGAACCAGTTAGTGCAAATAATTTTTATGATTATGCAAGACTTAGCGAACACTTACCTTGTAAGATTACGGGTGGAGAGAGTTTTTACACGCTAAATGAGTTTGAAAATTTTATTAAAAAGTCAAAAGTTTCTATTGTGCAACCTGATATTACTAGATGCGGTGGTTTTGACACTATGTTAGAAATTGAAAAAATATCTTTAAAATATGGTTGTGATTTAGTCCCGCATGGTTTTTCTACAGGAATTTTACTTGCTGCTACGGTGCAGTTTCTAGCAAGTACTAAATATTGTAATTTGATAGAGTATTCTCAATCAACAAGTGTGCTTTTTACTCATTTGGTGAAAAATTTAATCCCTTGCAAAGATGGTATAGTTGAAGTCAATGATGCTGTGGGTATAGGAGTGATGTTGGATGAAAATTTAATAGAAAAATATCGTATAAATATAAAGATTTGAGTAAATACTCAAATCTAATTTTTAAGGTTTTTGAATTAAAAATCTAAGCGTTGGTCCATCTTGATCTATCTCTAAAATTTCAAATCCGCGATTTTTCGCATCTTGAGGTATAGAATTAATACTTTGTGGGCAATCACATAAAATTTCTAAGACTTCACCTGATTTTAATTCTTTTAATGCATCAATGGTAGCTATAGCAGGATATGGGCATGCCTCACCTTCTAAATTTAAACTATAATGAATAATCATAATTTTCCTTTGTTGTGTTGGAAGAATAATCTTTTAAATTTTAAAACAAACAAAAATAAAATAGCAAACAAAGCTAAATTGATTAATAAGCCATTAAAATAACCAAAATCATTTAAAAGATGAATTTTTATACCATTTGTTAGTATTTTTGGGAAATGATCATAATTTAAAGCTAAGATCATAGTACCGATGATATTAGCAATACCCACTATAATAAAATGACTTTGTCCCTCGCAAGCTCTATACATCCAACCACACTCGCATCCTCCAGCAAAAACTATTCCAAATCCAAATAAAAAAGCACCTATAGCAAGGTTTGGTGATATTTCTATTACTTTACTAGTATGCCCTTGTAATATAAAAGCAAAAGCTATTAAACAAGCTATGATCATACCTATTAAAGCGCCTTTTATAGCATTGTCTCTACCAAATAAAAATAAATCTCTAAAGCAAGAAGTGAAGCAAATTTGAGCCCTAGAAATGATAAAACCAAAAACAAAACCAAATATTAATGCTAAAGGAAAAAAACTTTCTTTGTTTTTAATATCAATATTTTGTTTTTGTAGTATAAATACAACATAAGTTATAAAAATTATAAATACACCAAGTCCTATGTAAAAATATATTTTTGAAATTTTATTTTGTGTTTTTAATTTTTGATTTTCTTTGCAAACGCGTTGTAACTTTGCTTTTGGCTTAAATAAGGCAAGATTACAAACCTTAACACCTAGATAAATTCCTAAAATCATAAATAAAGTAAAAACCCAAGTATGTAAGGAAAAATAAGGTAAACCTGTAAAGAAATTTGCTAAATTACAACCAAAAGCAAGTCTTGCACCAAAGCCTGATAAAATTCCTCCTATAATAGCTTGAAAAATTCGAATTTTGCTAGCAGGCAAACGCCATTTAAATTTATTTGCTAAAAATGCAGCTACTAAGCATCCTATAAACATACCTATGAGCATGATACCATCAATTCTTGTTAAGGGATTACCACTTAAATTTTGCTTTTGGTAGTAAGTATAGGAGCTTAAATCCATACCAAAAAATTCTAAAATTTCTCCACCCCAGCGTGTCATTTCACCTGTAACAGCCCAAACACTACCAAAAATTCCAAAATAAATAGCACTTAAAATTCCAAGTATAATCATGCCTTTGGAATTATCCCAAAAATTTATAAAAAAAGATTGTTTGAAAGAATGCATTGATATATCCAAAAATTGTAATTGTCAAAACTTGACACTGAAAAACAAACATTATAACTAAAAAATATAATATTTCAAAGTATTTTTACACGCTTATAATTTCATATGTTTAATTTTTGTTTCAATTAAAAATATTAAGATATAATATCATTTTTGGAAGGTTAGCTTATCTGGTGATGGCCACTGACTTCAAATCAGATGAAAGGGTAGTTGACTACTTTTTGGGGAGTTCGATTCTCTCACCTTCTCGCCAAATTTAAGTCAAAATGGAGTTTTTTTATGAGTAAAGCAGATATTGTCGTTGGTATCCAATGGGGTGATGAGGGTAAGGGTAAGATAGTTGATAAACTATGTGAAAATTATGATTATGTTTGCAGAAGTGCAGGTGGACATAATGCAGGTCACACTATATGGGTTGATGGTATAAGATATGCTTTACATTTAATGCCATCAGGTGTTTTAAATAAGCAATGTATTAATGTTATAGGTAATGGAGTTGTAGTTAATCCTGATGTATTAATTAGTGAAATGGCTCAATTTGAAAATTTAGAAGGAAGATTATTTATAAGCGATAGAGCTCATTTAAATTTAAATCATCATGCTTTGATTGATCAAGCAAGAGAAAGACTTAAAGGCGATAAAGCTATAGGAACAACAGGCAAAGGTATAGGGCCAAGCTATGAAGATAAAATAAGTCGTAATGGACATAGAGTAGGGGAATTGCTAGAGCCTGAAAAACTTTGTGAAAATTTAATGAAAGATTTTGAACTTAAAAAAACTTATTTTGATGTTTTAGGTATTGCAATGCCTAGTTATGATGAAATTTTAAAAGATTTAAAACGCTTTAAAGAAGTGCTAGCACCATATATTACAGATACTACAAGAATGCTTTGGAAAGCTTTAGATGAGGATAAAAAAGTATTGTTAGAAGGCGCGCAAGGTTCTATGCTTGATATTGATCATGGAACTTATCCTTATGTAACTAGTTCAACGACTATTTCAGCTGGAGCTTTAAGTGGTTTGGGATTAAATCCAAAAGAAATTGGAAAAGTTATAGGCATAGTAAAAGCTTACACAACAAGAGTGGGAAATGGAGCTTTTCCAAGTGAAGATTTAGGTGAAGATGGTGAAAAAATAGGACTTATTGGTAAAGAAATCGGAGTAAGCACAGGTAGAAAAAGAAGATGTGGTTGGTTTGATGCAGTTGCGGTAAGATATACTGCAAGATTAAATGGCTTAGATACTTTATCATTAATGAAACTTGATGTATTAGATGGTTTTGAAAGTGTTAAAATCTGTAAAGCATATGAATATAAAGGACAAGAAATAGACTATGTACCTTGTGATTTAGAAAACGCTAAGCCTATTTATGAAGTAATGGAAGGTTGGGATAAAGTTGCAGGGATTAGAGATTATGATTTACTACCTGAAAATGCTAAAAAATACATTAAGCGTTTGGAAGAATTAAGTGGCGTTAGAGTAGGTTATATCTCCACAAGTCCTGAAAGAGAAGATACTATCATTTTATGAAAAGCAAATATTCTTCTGTGATTAAGCTTAGAAAACAACAGCTTGATAAAGCAGAGGCAAATTTGACTAGAACAAGACAAAAGCTTTTGTTGTGTGAAGAAGAATTTAAAGAAGCTTTAAAAACATGCGAAAGCTTGACTTTGGCTGATAAAGGTTCGGTGGCTTTGTTAAGATCGTCTTTAAAAATGCAAGAGATTGCAAGAGAGGGTAAGCAAAGAATTAAACAAAAATTAGACCTAACTAAAAAAGAACTTGCACATCATCAACATTTATACAAAAAGGCTCATTTGGAATTTGAAAAAATTAAGGTTTTAGAAAATGAAGAATTAAAAAAAATCCAAAAAGCTTTACAAAAAGAAGAAGAAAAATTTATAGATGAACTTGCTATAACAAGACATTTTAATAAGGATAAATGATGAAAAAAATAATATTTTTATTGATTTTCTTAAATTTTGTAAATGCACAGCAAAATTGCGAGCAGTATTTTGAAGCAAGAAAAGAGCAAATGCAAGAGCAAATTAGAGAATATGATGAAGCAAGACAAAGTTTAGAGGCTTATAGAGCTTCTTTTGAAGCTTTGCAAAAAGAAAAAATGCAAGCTTTGGAGCAAAAAGAAGCTGATGTTAATGCAAGTTTAGAGCAAATAAAAAGTTTAAAAGAGCAAAATGAGCGTATATTAGAAGCGACTAAACAAAATCTTCAAGTTATTAATGATAAAACTATGGGGCGTATCACAGAAATTTATGCTAAAATGAAAGATGTGGCCGTGGCAGGTATATTAAGCGAAATGGAACCGGATGAGGCTTCAAAAATTCTACTTTCGCTAGATCCTAGAAAAATTTCATCCATTATGGCCAAGATGGATCCAAAAAAAGCTTCCGATTTAACACTACTTTTGAAAAATTTAGATCAAAATGCAAGTTCGCAGTAAGTTTTAAGCAGTTTTTACCTTTTTTTTAGTATTATTTCAAAATAAAAATAAAAAGGTGAATAAATGCGTATCAAACCAGCTCATATACCTTATATAGCAAATAAAATAATACTTGATTTAATGCATTCTTCTTTTGTTAAAATTAAAGATGATAGTCAAAAACTTTTAAAAACAGCAAAAGAAATTATAGAAATAGATGTTTTAAATGAGCGTAAACTTGATGAAAAAGCAAAAGAAATTTTAGAAAGCCAAGAAGATGAAATTGAGTTTATGCAAATAGATAGAAAAAGTATGTTTTGGATGATTAAGAAAAAACTAGCAAATGAGTTTAAATTTATGCTTGATAGTGAAGATAGATACAATAATCTTTCTCATAAAATTTTAGAAAATTTAGTGGAAGAAGATTTGATAAACTACAATGTATCAGAAAATCGCGTGAAAAATCTCATTTTTTCAAGTATTATGTCTTATTTAAAAGAGTATGAAAATTTAGAAGATTTAGTCTATGAAAAAATTTCAAATTATAAAAGAAAACTTATTCCAGGTTCTGAAGAATATGAATTGGTATTTGAAAAGCTATATCAAGAAGAGCTTAGAAAAAAGGGACTTTTATGAAAGCATATATTTATATAGAGAATGATGTTTTTTTAAGCGCAAAGGCTTTTGGACAAAGTGGAACTTTTTTTGGAGAGCTTGTTTTTAATACTTCTTTAACGGGATATCAAGAAATTATTTCTGATCCATCATATGCAGGTCAGTTTGTAGTATTTTCAATGCCAGAAATTGGTATAGTTGGTATTAATGATGAAGATAATGAAAGTAAAAATGTATTTGCTAGCGGAATGATTATAAGAGAATTAAATGAAGATTATTCTAATTTTAGAGCCAATGATTCTTTAAGTGCTTATTTGAAAAAACATGAAAAAATAGGGCTTTGTGAAATTGATACTAGATTTTTAGTTAAAATGATCAGAGATCAAGGAAATTTGAGAGCGGTAATATCTACTGAAATTAAGGACAAAGAAGAGCTTAAAAAAATGCTTCTTTCTAGTGCTAAAATTGATGAGGTAAATTATGTAGCACAGGTTAGCACTAAAAGCTCTTATAAACATAGTAAAGGTGCTTGGGATCATAGCAACAAAGCTTATGAGAATGTAAAAGCAAATGGTAAAAAAGTAGCTGTGATTGATTATGGTGTAAAAGAAAATATTTTAAATGAGCTTGTAAGTGTTGGACTTGAGGTGGAGGTTTTTCCTTATAATACCAAGGCAAAAGATTTGATTGATTTATATCAAAAAGGTAAAATTCATGGTGTATTTTTATCAAATGGACCAGGTGAGCCAAAAATTTTAAAAGATGAAATCGCAGAGATTAAAAAACTAGCAGAAGCTAAAATTCCTATGCTTGGTATTTGTTTGGGACATCAACTTTTAAGTAATGCTTTTGGTTATGAAACTTATAAAATGAAATTCGGCCAACATGGAGCAAATCATCCTGTTATTAACCTTACTAATAACACAGTAGAAATTACAGCACAAAATCATAATTATAATATTCCTGAAGAAATAGTAGAGGTCGCAACTATTACTCATAGAAATTTGTTTGGTGATAATGTAGAGGGTGTGAGATATAAAAATTATCCTATTATATCAGTGCAACATCACCCAGAAAGTTCTTCAGGACCACATGAGAGCAAGTATATTTTTAAAGAATTTTTAGAGCTTTTGTGAGTTTAGATTTTATTGCTTTAGCAAGTATAGCTTTTCTTTCTAGTTTTGGGCATTGTTATGGAATGTGTGGAGGTTTTGTTTTAGCTTATACTCAGCTTTCAAAGCAAATTAAACTCCCTTTTTTTCTTTTAATTTTCTCATATCATCTATCTCGAATTTTTGCTTATGTTTGCTTGGGTATATTTTTTGGAGTTTTTGGAAGCTTGCTTTCATTTAGTGAATTTTCAAAAGGCATAATGTTTTTTATAATTGGAATTTTTATGATAACATTAGCACTTGCTTTGATTTTTAAAGGAAAATTTCTAAGTTTTTTTGAAAATTCTTTATTTTTTGAATGCGTAATTAAAAAAAACATCTCTAGATTGATTCAACAAAAATCTTTCAAGAGTACTCTTTTTTTAGGATTTTTAAATGGCTTTGTGCCTTGTGGTTTGGTGTATTTTTATATAGCCTTTGGAATGAGTGTGCAAAGTGTGTATTTATCGGCTTTAATTATGCTTGTTTTTGGTTTTTCAACTTTACCAGCATTGATATTTCTTGCGTATTTTTCTAAAACATTAAATGAAAAATTTCAAAAAATAGCTAGTTTAATTTCCTATATTTTAATTTTTTGTTATGGTGTGTATTTTTCTTATATAGGCTTTGTTTTTACGCGATAATTTATTAATAAATAATAAATAATTAGACATAGTTTAAGCTAAAAAAGATATTAAGTATCGTATAATATAAAGATCGCATAATTGCAGAAAAAAACTTAAGGAGAGGAAATGCACCCAGGAAATGCATTAAACTATGACTATACGGTTGCTAAATATTTTATGTTTGCTACCTTATTGTTTGGTGTTATTGGTATGGCTATTGGAACGCTTATTGCCTTTCAGATGGCTTATCCGGATTTAAATTATTTAGCCGGTGAGTATGGTACTTTTTCAAGACTTAGACCATTGCACACTTCAGGTGTAATTTTTGGTTTTATGCTCTCAGGAATTTGGGCTACTTGGTATTACATTGGTCAGCGTGTGCTAAAAGTTAGTATGGCAGAATCAAGCTTTTTAATGTTCATTGGTAAATTGCATTTTTGGCTTTACATGATCACTATGATTATAGCTGTTATTACTTTGTTTGCAGGTGTTAGCACTTCAAAGGAATACGCAGAGCTTGAATGGCCACTTGATATATTGGTAGTTTTAGTTTGGGTTTTATGGGGTGTAAGTATTTTTGGGCTTATTGGAATTCGCCGTGAAAAAACTTTATATGTTTCACTTTGGTATTATATAGCTACTTTCCTAGGTATAGCAATGCTTTATTTATTTAACAATATGGCTGTGCCTACTTATTTTGTGAGTGGAATGGGTGATTGGTGGCATAGTGTTTCTATGTATGCAGGGACAAACGATGCATTAGTTCAATGGTGGTATGGACACAATGCAGTTGCATTTGTATTCACTGTTGGTATTATCGCTCAAATTTATTATTTTCTACCAAAAGAAAGTGGACAACCAATTTTCTCATACAAACTATCTTTATTTGCATTTTGGGGCTTAATGTTTGTTTATTTATGGGCAGGTGGACACCACTTGATTTATTCTACAGTGCCTGATTGGATGCAAACTATGGGTTCAGTTTTTTCAATCGTTCTTATTTTACCTTCTTGGGGTTCAGCAATTAATATCTTACTTACTATGAAAGGTGAGTGGAGTCAATTAAGAGAAAGCCCATTAATCAAATTTATGATTTTAGCTTCAACTTTCTATATGTTCTCAACTTTGGAAGGTCCTATTCTTTCTATTAAATCAGTTAATGCATTAGCACACTTTACAGATTGGATTCCAGGACATGTTCATGATGGTACTTTAGGTTGGGTTGGCTTTATGACTATGGCTGCGCTTTATCACATGGTGCCTAGAATGTTTAAAAGAGAATTATATAGTAAATCGCTAATGGAAGCTCAATTTTGGATCCAAACTACAGGTATAGTATTGTACTTTAGTTCTATGTGGATAGCAGGTATTACTCAAGGTATGATGTGGAGAGCTACAGATGAGTATGGTAACTTACTTTATACTTTCATTGATACTGTTGAAGCTATTATTCCTTATTATTGGATTAGAGCTGTAGGTGGCTTGTTGTACTTAGTAGGATTTTTCATGTTTGTTTATAATATTTATAAATCAATTTCAGTGGGTAGAGTGCTTGATAAAGAGCCAAAAAGTGCTTCACCTATGGCAGCATAAGGAGGAAAAATATGTTTAGTTGGTTAGAAAAAAATCCATTCTTTTTTGCTGTGGCAGTATTTATAGTGATCGCATATGCAGGTATTGTGGAAGTTTTACCTGATTTTGCTCAAAATGCAAGACCAATTGAAGGTAAAAAGCCTTATACGGTTTTACAACTTGCAGGACGCCATGCTTATATTAAAGAAAGTTGCAATGCATGTCATTCACAACTTATTCGTCCTTTTAAATCAGAAACAGATCGTTATGGTATGTATTCAGTTAGCGGTGAATATGCTTATGATAGACCATTTTTATGGGGTTCAAAAAGAACTGGACCTGATTTATTGCGTATAGGTAATTTTAGAACTACAGATTGGCATGAAAATCACATGTGGGATCCAGTTTCAGTTGTTCCTGGTTCTATTATGCCAGCTTACAAACATATGTTTAGCAATAATGCAAATATAGAAACAGCTTATGCAGAAGCACTAACTGTAAAAAAAGTTTTCAATGTTCCTTATGATGTTGAAAATGGTACAAAACTTGGTACTTGGGAAGAAGCTCAAGCAGAAGTTAAAGCAGAAGCCCAAGCTATAGTAGATCAAATGAAAAATCAAGATGTTAAAGATGCGTTTGCTAGAGGTGAAATTAGAGAAATTGTCGCTTTGATTGCGTATCTTAATAGTTTGAAATAGGAAAAATTATGGATTTAGAACTAATAAGAGAGTTGCAAGCTTATGGCTTTTTTGCCCTTGTAGTATTCTTAGTGGTAGTTTTGTATTCTTATTGGTTTCATTTGTATAGATCTGAAAAAACAGGTAGAAGAAACTATGAAAAATATGCTGATTTAGCATTACATGATGAAATTGGTGATCGTGTTTTAGAGCAAAATAAAAGGAGTGCTTAATGCAATGGTTGAACTTACAAGATAATGTTAATTTATTATCTTTTATTGGAGCAATTCTTATCATATTGATTACGCTTGTTGTGGTAGGAAAATTGTTTAAAAGTATGAAAGAAGAAAAAAGTCAGGGTGAGCTAAGTGAACATAGTTGGGATGGTATAGGTGAATATAAAAATCCTATACCACTTGGCTGGGCTGTGGTATTTTTCTTAGCTATAGTATGGTGTATATGGTATTTTCTTTGGGGGTATCCTTTAAATAGTTATTCTCAAATTGGTCAATATAATAAAGAAGTGCAAGCGCATAATGAGAAATTTGCACAAAAATTTGCAAATTTAAGCAATGAAGATAAGCAAGAAATGGGTAAAAATATCTTTTTAGTTCAATGCTCTTCTTGTCATGGTATTACAGGCGATGGTATCAATGGAAAAGCTCAAAATCTTAATGTTTGGGGTTCAGAAGAGGGACTTATAGAAGTAATTACTAAAGGTTCTAAGGGCTTAAATTATCCTATGGGTGAGATGTTAAGTGCAGCAGATAATGGTATAGATGAAGCTGATATTCCTGCAATTGCTGCTTATGTTGCTTCTGAAATTTCAGCAATTAAAAAAACTGAAAATCCTCAACTTGTAGCAAAAGGAAAAGAATTATTTGTCACTTGTACAGTATGCCATGGTGAAGATGGAAAAGGAACTATTGATGGTCAATTAGTGGCTCCAGATTTAACAAAATATGGTAGTGCAGAATTTGTAGTAGATGTTTTAAATCGTGGTAAAGCAGGTAGTATAGGTGTAATGCCTCATTTTAACAATGGCTTGTTAAATGAGCTTCAAAAAGAAGCAGTTGGCGAATATGTGATTTCTCTTTCAAGGGGCGAATAATGGAAAATTCAAACAGATGTGTATTTTCACTTTCAGGCGTTAGCGGAATGTTAATAGCAACTATTTTATTATTATCGATTTTAGCAGGATTAACTATTTTGGGTCTAAAAACACAACAAGATGTTATGCAAAAACCTTATAAAATAGAAAATGCAGAACAAATTAAAATGTTTGACTCTAAAAGAGAAGAACATATCATTATAAAGGAATGATTATGGCAAAAGTTCTTGAGTATTTAATCATAGCCGGTTTAGTTGTAGCGGCTGGAATCACTGCTTGGTCGGTTTTAACTGCAAATCATCTTTTTATAGGATGAAAAATATATTTAAAGGCGGTTTTTTAGCCGCCATTTTTATTTGTTTTGCTAATTTTTTACATGCTGAAATATTGTTAAATGATAATATCTTAAACACTGCGATAGAACAAAATATCACTACAAGTTCTAGACAAATTTATGAATTAACTGGAGTAAATATCGCTTTAGCATTAAGTGATAAAAAAGATTTTGAAAGTTTAAAAAATTATGAAGCTAATTTAAGTAAGCCATATATTTTACTTGTATTTTCTAAAGCTTCACATAAGGTAGATATACTTGCAAGCGATGATGCTTTGGCTTTTTTTGATAAAGAAGGTGTTTTGAGTCCTTATCCTGAAAAAGGAACAATTTTACCTATACTTGCAAATCCTAAACAAAAAGATATTTATAATGCAGCTATTTTAAATGGTTATGCAGATATAGCCGATCAAGTAGCAAATTATTTTAATATAAAACCTTTTTATGGAAATTCAAATCGTGATACTTTAAATATCATGAGAATTTTAATCTATGGATTTTTATGTGTTGCAATTTTAATGCTAGTTCAAAGAAAAATCAAAAGGAGAAAATAAAAATGGAAAATAAGAAAACATTTTGGCCTTATGGTATTTTGATTTCTTTGGGGCTTATTGTTATAGCTTGTATTGTTACGATTTTTATTGCAAGCAAGGCTCCTGTGTATGAAGATAATTTTTATTTTGATTCTTATCAAAATGTAGAGTTAAATTATAATGAAATTCAAAACAGACAAAAGACTTTTGATGAAAATTTTAAGCTAAGCATTAAAGACAAAGAAAGCTTTATGCATAAGAAAAATCAAGTTTATTATATCAATGAAGGACAAAATGAGCTTAGGATTACAATTGAAAATTTAAAAGATTATGATTTAAGTAAGCTTCAAATCCAAACTTTACTTTCGCGTCCACATACAAATGTAAATGATGAGAATTTGCAAGTAAGATTAGAAGGAAGTGATTTGGTGTTTGATTTTAATATCAAAGAAAAAGGTGTTTGGCAAATACTTTTAAAAATCACTCAAGATGAAAATAGTGTAGGGTTTTTTAAATTCTTTTTGCAGACTAAATAATGAAACTTTTTGTATTTAGCTCACTAAGAGCTTTAAGAAAGTATTATGAGAAAAAACTACAGGTTGATAGTTTAGTAGAACCGGCTATGAGTATAGCCGAATTTATACAAAAGTTAGTTTTTTCTCCGCATTTTCAAGCAACACACTATGAGTGTTTACTTTTGATGAAAAAGGCTTGTGAGCAAACTAAAAATTTAGAGCAAAGCTTAAAAATACCGAGTAATTTTTTTGCTTTCTTAAAAAATAATGCTTATTTATTTAGTTTCTTTAAAGAGCTTAGTTTGGAAAAAAAAGATATCAACTCATTAAAATTTCATGATGCTTACGCTCAGTATGATGAACATTTGCAAATTTTAGAAGAACTTTTTAAAAATTATCTTACCTTGTTAAAAGAGCAAAATCTATATGATGATATTTCTTTGCTGCTAGATTATGAAATTAATAGTGATTTTTTAAAAAATTATGATGAGATTATTTTTGATTTTCAAGGTTTTTTAAATGCCTTTGAAGTAGAGCTTTTGTTAAAAGTTAAGGAAATACTTCCTCTTAAAGTGCAGTTTAATTGCACTAAATTTAATAAAGATTTTTTAAATACTCTTAGCTTTTTACAAGGACTTTCTCTTAAGGCAAATTATGCTTATTTGTTTGATTTAAATCAAAAAACAATTTTAAAAGAAGAGTGCTTTTTTAAAGAAAGTAAAATTAGTTATAAAAGTTTTCATTTAAGATCTTTGCAAGCTGCTTTTGTTTTTGAAAAAATTAATTCTTTTTTAAAATCCGGTATAAGCGCAAAAGATATTGTAGTGATTACACCTGATGAGAATTTTGTAGATATTTTAAGACTTTATGATAAAAACAATGTTTTAAATTATGCAAGTGGAGAAAGTATTAAAAATACACTTTTTTATCATAGATTAAAGTCTTTGTATGAAAGTGCTAAAGATGATGAGTTTGAGTATGAAGAAAATGAAGAATTTTATGAAAGGTGTAATTTAAACAAACATTTGTGTAATTTACATTTTTTTCCTTCTAGTGTTGATTTTACAGAGTTTAAAAAGCTTTTTGATGAAAATATTTCTTATGATTTTTTTGAGAATTTTATTTTTAATTTGCTAGAAGATAGTGATGAGGAATTAAAAAATTATATACACCAAGAGCTTATTTTTATCAAAGAGCTTGTAAAAACACACGAGTTAAGCTTTGTGCAAATTTTAGAATTATTTTTCATGCAAATTGATGGTATAAAATTAAGCAGTGTTGGTGGTGGTGAAGTTACTGTAATGGGACTTTTAGAAAGTAGGGGACTTAGATATGACGGGGTGATTATAGTCGATTTTAATGATGAATTTATCCCAAAAAGAGTTTCAAGCGAGTTATTTTTAAACAATGAAATTCGCAAAAAAGCAGGACTTATCACTCATGCTCAAAGAGAAAATTTACAAAGACATTATTATTATACTTTAATAGCTAAGGCAAAATTAGTTGGAATTTCTTATGTGGAAAATGAAGAAAAAATCAAATCAAGATTTTTAAACGAACTTGAACTTCCATTTTATGAAGACAAGACTTATAGTAATAATGCTTATGTGAAATATTTTCAAACTTATCCATGTACTTTTAATCTTGAGCCTATTGTAAGTATTAAAGCAAAGCACGATTATTTTCAAAACGATCTTTCTTTTTCAAGATTTCATCTTCTTGTGCATTATGGTTTGGATTATTATTATAAATATGTTTTAAGATTAAAAGAGCCAAAGACTTTAGACGATACACTTAGAGCAAATGAGTTGGGGAGTTTTATCCATAAGGCTTTAGAACTTTATTATACGCAAAAATCTAAAAATCATTTTGATTATGAAGTTTTTATGCAAGTGGTAAAAAGCATTAAACAATACCGAGTTGATGCGCTAAATTTAGCTTTAATACAAACTATATTTAAAGAATTCCAAACACTTGAAAATGAGCATTTTAAGCAAGGTTATGTGGTAGAAAAATGTGAATTTAATCCACCAAGAAAAGAATTTATTGCAGAAAATGGAGTGAAAATTCACGCCATAGGCTTTTTAGATAGAGTAGATAATAATGGCAATGAAAGATTGATTATAGATTATAAAAGTGGCAAGGCAGATGAAAAGTCTTATCAACTTGCTTTTTATAAGTTTTTATTAGAAAATCAAAATGCCTTATTAAATACAAAAGCTTGTTTTTATGATCTAAAAAATATCAAAATCATACATGAAAATGTTAAAAGTAAGAGTGTACAAGAACTTAAAGCTTTACTTAATGAGCTTGCTAAAGAACCTTTGGAAAAAGAATTTTTTAATCAAAAAAACGACAATACTTACAGCCCTTATACCATGCTTTATAAAAAGGAGTTTAAGCTTTGAGTTATCATTTTGAGCCTTTTTTAGCTTTGGAAGCTAGCGCAGGAAGTGGAAAAACTTTTGCATTAAGTGTGCGTTTTGTAGCTTTGGTTTTAATGGGAGCTAAGATTAATGAAATTTTAGCCCTTACTTTTACTAATAAAGCTACAAGCGAAATGAAAGAAAGAGTTTTTAAAACCTTTTTAGAATTTGATGTGCTTGAAAATGGGGAGAATAAAGCAGAGTGTAATGAGCTTATGAAAATGCTAGGTAAAAGCAAAGATGAGCTTATAGCTTTAAGAGAAAAATACAAAGATGAGTTTTTAAGATCTAAGCTTAATATCTACACTTTTGACAGCTTTTTTTCACAAATCATTCGTTCTTTTGCTTTAAATTTAGGTCTTATGAGTGATTTTGACATTATAGAAAGTCAAGATAGTTATAAAAATTTCATTTCTAAATTAGACGAAGAAGAATTAAGAGCTTTAGCTTATTACATTGTCCAAACAAAAAGTAAAAGTGATTTTTTGCAAAATCTTGAAAGCTTGTATGAAAGATCTTGTGAAATAAAATCTATACAAAATGCACATTTTCCAAATAAAACTTTTTTAGAAAAAAGCTTAAGTGAGTTTATAGCTTATGCAAGAAATTTAAACACAGATAAAAACTATCAAAAAAATTTCGAATTTGAAAACATAGAAGATTTCTTTACTAAACCTATTATTTGTGATTTAGATAAAAAATATTTTGTAAAAGTCATCGATAGTGAATTTTTACAAAAAAGAGCAGAGTTTTTACAAAGCGCAAAAGAGTATTTTACTCAAATGGAAAATTATCGCATTAGTATGCTTGCAAAGCTTTTGAAGCATTTTAAAGAAGCAAGAAATGAAAATAATGCCAAGCAAAATGCACTGACTTTTTCAGATATAGCTTTAAAAACTCATGAGTTAATTAGTGATGAAACTAATAAAGATTTGATTTATTTTAGACTCGATGGTTATATTTCGCATTTATTAATCGATGAATTTCAAGATACTAATGTTTTGCAGTATCAAATTTTAAAACCCATCATTGCTGAGCTTGTTTCAGGCGAGGGAGTGAAAAAAAATAGAAGCTTTTTTTATGTGGGGGATAAAAAGCAAAGCATATATGGTTTTAGAGGGGGTAAAAAAGAGCTTTTTGATAAGCTTTTAAAAGATTTTCCACAAATTAAATTAGAGCATTTAGATACTAATTATCGTAGTAAAAAGATTATTGTTGATTATGTAAATGAAGTCTTTAAAGATAAATTTTTTGATAGCTTTTTAAATCCTAGCTTTACTTTGCAAAAAAGCATTAAAGAAGGTGGATATGTGGAAGTTTTACAAAATCATATCCCACCAAAAAGTTCTTTGCATGAAGCAAGTGGCAAAGAAGTTTTAAAAATCATCCAAAAGCTTTTAGAAAAAGGCGTAAAGCTTAGTGAAATTTGCATTTTGGTGTGGATTAACAAAGACGCTACTTTAATGAAAGAATTTCTTGAAGAAAATGACATTAAAGCTTATACGCAAAGCAATGTAGCTTTGATGGATTGTATTAGCGTAAGAGTGCTTTTTGAGTATGCAAAGGCTTGTGTACTTAAAGATGAGTTTAGTTTGTACTTTGCAAGCAGTATTTTAGAAAAAGAGCTTGAGTTTATAACGCTTGATTTAAACCGCAGTGTAGGTGATATTTTAAAATACTTAGTACATGTTTTAAAGCTTGATTTAAGCGATGTTAATCTCATCGCATATTTAGAGTATGCAAGTACTTTTGATAATTTCTTTAATTTTTTATTTGCTCCATGTGAGTTAAAGTCTTTACAAGCTCAAGATGATGGAGTAAGCATTATGACCGTGCATAAATCTAAGGGGCTTGAATTTGAAAATTTAATCGTACTTGATAGACTTAGTAAAAAAGCTCCGGATAATGAAACTTTAATGTTTGAGTATGATTTAGAGCAAGGTTGGGAAGTAAAATACCGACACAGTGCTAGAAAACATCTTGAAGATCAAAATTACAATACCTTTTTAGCTAAAAGAGAAAAACTTCAAGCAGAAGATGAGATAAATTGTCTATATGTAGCACTTACTAGAGCTAAAAATTCTCTTTTTATCATAAAAAACGATGAGAGTTTTAAAACCTTTAAGAGTTATTTTCAAGACTATGAAGAAAAACAAATAGGCATTATAGAAGAACAGCTTGTTAAAACAAAAGAGCCTTTAGAAAATTTAGAACAAATAGAAAACTTTGAAGAATTTCAAAAGGTAAATTTGCAGGAAGTTAAAGTAAAAAGTCATCTTTCAAGCACGCAAATACACTTTGGTTTGGCTTTGCATGAGTTTTTGCAATATTTTGATTTTAACACTAAAAGCAATTTTGAATTTTGCAAGCAAATGGTGTATAAAAAATATCGTTTTTACTTAGATGATGAAAGTTTTAATGAGCTTTTTAAAAGACTTACTATGCTTTTAAAAGATGAGAGCTTTAACGCGCTTTTAGCGGGTAAAAAGCTACTAAAAGAGCAAATCATCACTTATAAAGGTGAGCAAAAACAACTTGATATGCTCGCATTTGATGATAATGAAGCTATCATTATAGACTATAAAACGGGTTTAAATTTAAACGAGCATAAAAAGCAAGTTTTACTTTACAAAGAAGCCATAGAAAAAATCTTAGCCAAGACTTCTACTAAGGCTTTTTTGGTGTATATTTTAAAAAATAAAGTGGAGGTAATGTATGTGTAGTATAGATAAAGAACAATTTTATGGTAATATTTCTCTTTTTCACGATAAAATAAAAAATGGAAACAATCATCGATATTTATCTTGGGAGCATTGCTATAAGTATTTTTATATCTATAGGAAGGATGTAGATTATGATTATGCTTCTTTGATGTTATCTTTTTATTTAGCTAGTTGGGGTATGTATAGAGGCTCTTCTTTTTTGTTGCATTATGATTATCAAATATATAAAACAATGCTAAAAGAGCTGTTAGATATTAACTTATGGGATAAGCATGATTGGATTCAAATAACTGAAGCAGGTAAAATTATAAAAGAAAATTTATTAAAGTATAAAGATAAAAATAAAGATAAAATTAGTGATATACTGATCACAAAAATTTTATTAGGAATTTTTGGCTGCACCCCTGCTTATGATAGATTTTTTGTAAATGGGTTAAAAAAGTATAATATAAACAACAATAAGATACCGATACAATATTGTGAAGATAGTTATATGGGAATTATGGACTTGATAGATAGATGTAAAAGTAGCTTTGAATTTCCAAAAATAAAATTAAAATTCAATGAAGATATATACTATCCGGATATGAAAATTATGGATATGTATTTTTGGGTTTTAGGACAACAAAAGCTTTAAATATTCTTAAATTAAGTATTAATTAAGCTAAAATAACTATAATCTCATTTTTAAAAAAATTTTTGGCAAAGGTAAGATGATGACAAAGATAACAAAGCCAAACGAAGTAAAACGCGAATGGATCGTTTTAGACGCTGAAGGAAAGCGTTTTGGTCGTCTTTTAACAGAAGTAGCGACTATTTTAAGAGGTAAAAATAAACCTTGCTATACTCCAAATGTTGATTGTGGAGATTATGTAATCATTATCAATGCTTCTAAAGCAGTTTTCACAGGTGCAAATAAAGCAGAAGATAAACTATACCACAGACATTCAGGGTATTTTGGAAGCGTAAAAAGTGAAAAATTTGGTGATTTATTAGAAAAAAATCCAGTTAAATTATATAAATTAGCAGTTCGTGGTATGCTACCTAAAACAAACCTAGGTAGAGCTATGCTTAAAAAATTAAAAATTTATGCAGGTAGCGAACATCCTCATACTGCTCAAATTGCTAATAAAGGAAAATAATCATGGCAACAACATACGCAACAGGTAAAAGAAAAACCGCTGTAGCTAAAGTTTGGGTAAAAGCTGGTAGTGGTAAAATCATCGTTAATGGTATGGATTTAAATACTTGGCTTGGCGGACATGAAGCTATAAAATTAAAAGTAGTTCAGCCTTTATTAGTAACTAAACAAGAAACTTCTATGGACATTAAAGCAACAACTTTAGGTGGTGGTTACAGTGCTCAAGCTGAAGCTTTAAGACATGGTATTTCAAGAGCTTTAGCTGCTATGGATGCAGATTTTAGAGCATTATTAAAACCAAAAGGACTTCTTACTAGAGATAGTAGAACTGTTGAACGTAAAAAATACGGTCGCAGAAAAGCAAGAAGAAGTCCACAATTCTCTAAACGCTAATATTTTTTGGATCCATTTTGGATCCATTTTCTCTATTTTTTTAAAAAAATCATATTTTTTTCATATATTTTTATTTTATTTAAAATCAAAGGATTTTTTGTTTAGAATAAATATTTATAATTCCAAGGTCCGATCAGGGAAACCTCCTTTTTGTAGTAAATTTAAGCCCCTTACCCAAAGGGGCTTATTTTATTTTAATCTTCTTTTTTATATAATCGCTCAATTTATTTTATAAGGATTGTTATGAAAAAAATTATAAGCTTAGTTAGTTTAGCTAGTGTTTTATTTGCTTTTGATGCTAGCAAAATAGAAATAACCCCGACCTTTAACTATACAACACCAGAAGGAAATTTAGATCTTAAAAATTATGGTGGAGTTGGCTTAAGATTTGGCTATCACTATGATGATTTATGGATAGATCAAGCTGAACTTGGTTTAGAGTATTATGATAATGCAAAATATAATAATCCAAATGATAATACACATACAGATACTAGTGTTTCAAGATTTTATGTGAATGCTATTAAAGGAATTGATTTAGCTAATCATGTGTATTTATATGGATTATTAGGAACAGGTTATGAGTATTTAAGTCATGGGGCTTATGAAAATAAAAGTGGTATGTTTGCTCAATATGGTGCGGGTTTTAAATTCGCGCTTGGAGAAGATTTAGCTTTAAGACTTGAAGCAAGAGATCAAATTAAATTCAACAATGGCGAACATAATTTAATTTCTAGTGTTGGTTTAAGTTTTTATTTTGGCAATAAAGCTCCAAAAACTCCTAATATTGAAACTAAACAAATTGAAGAAAAGCCACAAGTAAAACAAATCGATAAAACATGTTCAGAACCAAGAAAAGGTGCTTTGCTTGATCATATAGGTTGTGAAAAAACAATAGCCCTTGAGGGACATTTTGGTTTTGATCAGACTAATATAAATCCAGAATTTGCTCAAAAAATTCAAGAAGTGGGTAAGATCTTAGAAGAAAATCCTCAATACTATACTATTTTAGAAGGCCATACAGATAGTACAGGTCCTAAGGCTTATAATCAAAAATTATCATTAGAGCGTGCTAATGCCGTAGCGAAGGAACTTGAAAAAACAGGTGTTGCTAAAGAAAAAATTGTAACTAAAGGCTATGGTTTTGAAAAGCCAAAAGCAAGCAATGATACCAAAGAAGGTCGTGCGCAAAATAGACGCGTTGAAGCAAAATTTTTTATTAAAGAATAAACTTTGCTAAAAAAGACAATTTTATTTGATTTAGATGGCACTTTGATAGATTCTACAAGTGCCATTTTAGATGGATTTGATGCTGCTTTTAAAGCTTTTAATGAGCCTTTAAGAGATCATGAAGCTATTAAGGCTTTGATAGGTTTTCCTTTGGATGTAGCTTTTGAAAAGCTTGGTGTGGCAAAAGAGAAAACAAGTGAATATATTAATGCTTATAGAAATGTATATCAAAAAATCTATATAGAACAAACTTCTTTACTTCCTTTGGCAAAAGAAAGTGTATATGAGGCTAGTTTATTTGCTGATTTAGCTGTTGTTACGACTAAAAGTTCTAAATTTTCTAAACCTTTACTTGATCATTTAGGTATAGGAGAGCATTTTAAAGTTATTATAGGTAGAGACGATGTGACTTGTCCAAAGCCAGATGCTGAGCCTATTTTATTAGCTTTGAAGAAACTTTCTAAAAACAAAGAAAATGCTTTTATGGTAGGTGATACTCATTTAGATATAAAAGCTGCTCAAAATGCCAATATTATTCCTGTGGCTGTAAGTAGTGGTTATGAAAGTAAAGAAAGTTTAGCTAAATTTGAAATTCCGCTTTTTAAAAATACCTATGAAGCCATAAAATATATAAGAAATATCCGATAATTTCCCATTTAAACTCTATACCTATAAATAATAAAAAATTTTTATTATTGTTTAAGACAATTAAAGATAAAGTAGTTATTGACTTTAAGTAATTATTTAATTATAAGGATAGATTAAATGAGTAAAATAATGAAAACGATGGATGGTAATGAAGCAGCAGCTTACGCTGCTTATGCATTTACAGAGGTTGCTGGAATTTATCCTATCACTCCAAGCTCTCCTATGGCTGATTATACTGACATATGGGCTTCTCAAGGCAAAAAAAATCTTTTTGGAGTGCCAGTTAAAGTTGTAGAAATGCAAAGTGAAGCAGGTGCAGCAGGGACAGTTCATGGATCTTTACAAGCGGGTTCTTTAACCACGACTTATACCGCTTCTCAAGGACTTTTGTTAAAAATACCAAATATGTATAAAATTGCAGGTCAACTTTTACCTGGAGTAATTCATGTGGCAGCTAGAGCTTTAGCATCTCAAGCGCTATCTATTTTTGGAGATCATCAAGATATTTATGCTGCAAGACAAACAGGTTTTGCTATGCTTTGTTCGCATTCTGTGCAAGAAAGTATGGATTTAGCAGGTGTTGCACACCTAGCAGCTATTAAAGGTAGAGTGCCTTTTATGCATTTTTTTGATGGTTTTAGAACCTCTCATGAAATCCAAAAAATTGAAGTAATGGATTATGCACATTTTGATCGCTTATTGGATCGTAAGGCTTTATTGGAATTTAGAAATTCCTGTCTAAATCCAGAAAATCCAAAAACAAGAGGTACGGCTCAAAATGATGATATTTATTTTCAAACAAGAGAGTTGGCAAATAAATATTATGAAGCTGTTCCTGATATTGTTAATGAATATATGCAAGAAATTTCAAAAATTACAGGAAGAGAATACAGACCTTTTGTGTATTATGGGGATAAAAATGCAACGCGTGTTGTTGTAGCAATGGGTTCAGTGACTGAAGCTTTAAAAGAAGTTGTAGATTATTTGAGTAGCAAAGGTGAAAAAGTAGGGGTTTTAAAAGTTCATTTATATAGACCATTTAGTTTAAAATATTTATTTGATGTAATGCCTCAAAGTGTTGAAAAAATTGCTGTTTTAGATAGAACTAAAGAGCCAGGAAGTTTAGGCGAGCCACTTTATTTGGATTTAAAAAGTGCATATTATGGAAAAGAAAAAGCACCTTTAATCGTTGGTGGTAGATATGGACTTTCTTCAAAAGATGTGGATCCTGCTCAGTTAATAGCAGTTTTTGAAAATCTAAATCAAGCAAATCCAAAAGATGGTTTCACCATAGGAATTAATGATGATGTAACCTTTACCTCATTGCCTGTGGGAGAGAAAATTTCTTTGGGTGATGAAAGTACTATAGAGTGTTTATTTTATGGACTTGGTGCCGATGGCACTGTAGGTGCAAATAAAAACTCTATTAAAATTATAGGAGATAAAACAGATTTTTACGCGCAAGCTTATTTTGCTTATGATTCTAAAAAATCAGGTGGTTACACAAGAAGCCATTTAAGATTTTCTAAAAAACCTATTACTTCAACTTATTTAGTTTCTACGCCACATTTCGTAGCATGCTCAGTGGCTGCGTATTTAGAAATTTATGATGTTTTAGCAGGTATTAGAAAAGGAGGAACTTTCCTTTTAAATAGTATTTGGAGTGCGCAAGAAACTATTGAAAAAATTCCAAATGCGGTAAAAAGAGTTTTAGCGCAAAAGGAAATTAATTTTTATATCATTAATGCTACAAAACTTGCTAGAGAGATAGGACTAGGTAGTAGAACAAACACGATTATGCAATCAGCATTTTTCAAACTTGCTAATATCATTCCTTTTGAAGATGCGCAAAAATATATGAAAGAATTAGCTTATAAATCATATAGTAAAAAAGGTGATGCTATAGTTGAAATGAATTATAAAGCTATTGATGTAGGTGCAGATGGACTTGTAAAAGTTGATATTGATCCTTCTTGGGTAAATTTAGCTAATGAAGCAAAAGAAGAAACTATAGCTTATAAAGGTACTGAGTTTGTTGAAAAAATCGCAAAACCTATGAATGCAGCTAAGGGTGATGATTTACCAGTTTCGGCATTTTTGGGCTATGAAGATGGTAGTTTTGAGCATGGTACTACTGAGTATGAAAAAAGAGGCGTTGGTGTTATGGTGCCAAGATGGATAGAAACTAATTGTATTCAGTGTAATCAATGTGCTTCAGTATGCCCTCATGCAGTTATCAGACCTTTCTTGATTGATGAAGAAGAATTAAACAATGCTCCAGCAGGTGTAAAAGAGCACAGCTTAAATGCAAAAGGCGTGAAAGAACAAAAATTAAATTTCAAAATTCAAGTTTCGCCGCTTGATTGTACAGGTTGTGAGCTTTGTGTGCATGAGTGTCCTACCAAAGAAAAATCTTTAGTGATGGTACCACTAGGTGAAGAGCTTGATCATGGTGAGCAAGAAAATGCAGATTATTTATTCAAAAAAGTAAGTTATAAAGATAATATTTTAAATAGAGAAAATACCAAAGGCATCCAATTTGCTCAACCTTTATTTGAATTTCATGGAGCATGTCCAGGGTGTGGAGAAACTCCTTATATTACTTTAATTACTAGATTATTTGGTGAAAGAATGATTGTTGCTAATGCAACGGGTTGTAGTTCTATTTATGGTGGCTCAGCTCCTTCAACTCCATATAGAAAAAGCAATAAAAATGGTCATGGACCTGCTTGGGGCAATTCTTTATTTGAAGATAATGCTGAATTTGGTCTTGGTATGAAAATAGCAACTGAAACTACAAGACATAAAATAGAACACATAATGAATGAAAGTATGCAAGAAGTACCTAACGCACTTTCTGCATTATATAAAGAGTGGATTGCAAATAAAGAAGATTCTAAAGTTTCTTTGGAATTAAGAGATAAATTAGTTCCATTGTTAGAAGAAAATAAGCAAATCAAAGCAGTTAATGATATTTTAGAACTTAAAAGCTATTTAAGTAAAAAATCACATTGGATTTTTGGTGGTGATGGCTGGGCTTATGATATAGGTTATGGTGGACTTGATCATGTTTTGGCAAGCGGTGAGAATGTAAATATTTTAGTGCTTGATACTGAAGTGTATTCTAACACAGGCGGCCAGAGCTCAAAATCTTCAAGAACAGGTTCGGTAGCACAGTTTGCTGCAGCAGGTAAGCCAGTGCAGAAAAAAGATCTTGGTCAAATTGCTATGACTTATGGTTATATTTTTGTGGCTCAAGTAAATTCTAATGCAAATTATGCACAATTGTTAAAAGCTGTAATGGCGGCAGAAGCTTATGATGGACCTTCTTTGATTATTGCTTATTCTCCTTGTATAGCTCATGGTATTAAAGGTGGACTTGGAAATTCAGGAAATCAAGCAGAGTTAGCTACAAAATGTGGATATTGGCCAACTTATATTTATGATCCGCGTTTAGAAGCTGAAGGTAAAAATCCTTTAACAATTTCTTCAAAAGAACCTGATTGGGATTTATATGAAAGCTTTTTAATGAATGAAGTTCGTTATAATTCTTTGAAAAAATCAAATCCTGAGCAAGCAAAAGAATTATTTGAAAAAAATAAAGCAGAGGCACAACGTCGTTACAGACAGCTTAAGCGTTTAGCAAGTGCTGATTTTAGCAATGAAAATTAATTTTGTTTCGAATTTTTATTCTTGTTTTATGGATAATTAACGCTTTTGGTGTTAATTATCCATTTTTAAATCAAAATTGTTATGTTGATAATTTAATTTCAATTCAAGATCCTTTTTTTAAAAAGACTACAAATATAAAATCTAATTTTTCTTTGCAAGCTATTGTTTCAAATAAGATTAAGATTAATGATAAGTGGTATGCTTTAAACGATTATATTGATGGTTTTAAAATAGTTGAAATTAGAAATTCTCAAGTTGTATTAAAAAAGGAAGAAAAAATAATGGTTTTAAATTTGTATGAAAAAAATAGTATTTTTATGTATTAATTTTTTGTTTTTTACAAATGTATTTGCCATGCAGTGTAATCAGCATTTTTTTAATATAAGAGTAGAAGACAAAACTTCTTTGCTTGAAATTTTAAATGAACTCGGAAGAGAGTGTGATTTTAGTATTATTATTAAAGATATTTTTGCTCAAGAAAAATTAATGCATGCTCAAAATTATTTACATATAAAGAAAATGTCTTTAAGAGAGATTTTTAAGCTTTTATTGGTGGAAAACAATCTTGCTTATGAATACGATAAAAATGCTTTAAAAATTTATGGAAAACAAGTTAAAACTTTTAAAGTGCATTATATAAGTTCTATTAGAGAAGGACAAAGTATTACTAAAGCTTCAGTGGATTCTAGACCAAAACAAGGAGATTATGATAATTATAAAGAAGTAGATAATTTAGTTATTAGTACTGATAAATTTGATTTTTGGGAGAAAATTTCAGAAGAAATTCAAGCTTTGTTGGATGAAAATACAACTAAACCTATTGTCAATACTAATGCAGGAATTATTACTTTAAATGCAACTCCATATGAACTTGCAAGAGTTGGAAAATATTTAGATGACTTAAATAAAAGACTTAAAAAACAAGTTTTAATTGATGTAAGTATTGTTGCCGTGCATTTAAATAAAAATCATTCAAGTGGAATTAATTGGCAAGAACTCGCTTTTAAACTTAATGGTGATGATAATGATTTTATAATTAATAAAGATGGTGTTAGAAATATTAACTTAAAAGCAAATATTGAAACCAAAGCTATTTTAAATTTATTACAAGAAAATGGTAAAACAACTATACTTTCTAACCCAAAACTTATGGCTTTAAACAATCAGCAAGCTATTATTTCTATAGGCGATACAATAAATTATCAAGTAAAAGAAAGTTCTAAAGGGACAGAAAATGGTACAATAGTTAGTGAAATATATAATAATTATTCTATTTTTGTAGGAATTTTACTTAATATATTGCCTGAGATTTCAGATGATCATAAAATTATGCTTAGGATTAATCCAAGCTTGAGTGATTTTAAATATAGTTTTGATAATCATAGACAAAGCAAACCAAGAAATATAGCGCCAGATACTATACAAAAAAAGCTTTCTACTGTAGTTGAGGTTGATGATGGACAAACTTTAATTTTAGGCGGATTGATTAGTAAAAATACCATTAATAATCATAATGAAATAAGCATTTTATCTAAAATTCCACTTTTTGGAGCTTTATTTCAAGGAAAACAAAATTATGAAGATATTAGCGAAATAGTTTTTATTATCAAACCAAGTTTAGTAAAAACTAATAATAAAATTTTAAGTTTAAAAGACCTAGGTTTTCAGCATGAAGATGATATGTTTTAAAATCTTAATATGTTTTTCTTTTTTAAATGCTATAGAAATTCAAAACAATAGTTTCGATCAAAACATATTTTATGAAAAATTCATTAATCAACCAAACTATGAAAATGCTTTAAATTTAGCAAAATATTTTTATCAAAATAAAGAATACAAACAAGCAGTTTTTTGGGCTATAGAGGCTAATGATTTTGATTTATTGCAAAAAGAAGCTTGGCTTGTTTTTATTAATGCTAAAATAAAACTCGGAAGATATGAAGATGCTTTAATAGCTAAAAAAGAATACGAAAAGCTTTTGGAGATTTATTTTGAGTGATACACATCAAAAATTAAAAAACTTAAGTGAGTATTCTTTAAAAGAAATTGCTTCTCAATATAAAATGGAATTTTTAAATTTAAATCAAACTTTTGATTTTGAAAAATATCTTCACATTTTGCCTTTTTCTTTAATAGAACAACATGATATTTTTTGTTTTTATGAAGATGATGAAAATATCCATATAGCTTCCTTTAAACCATTGGAAGAGAATGTTTTGGAAAAAATACAAAATTTATATCGTTTTAAAACTATCAAGATTTTTCTTTGTGTTTTTACGCAATTTGAATTTTTGCTAGAAAGGGTTAAATTTTTAATTAAATTTCAAAATCATCTTGATAGATTAGAGCTTAGTTTGAAAAGTGATGAAAATAAAGATGAATTTTTATTAGAGCAGTTTTTGAATTTAATTTTAACTTATGCTTGTTTTTTAAGAGCAAGTGATATCCATTTAGAGCCTTTAGAAAATGAAGTATATATAAGATTTAGAATAGATGGAGAGTTAAAATATATACATAGTTTTGATGCAAAATCATACCAAGCCTTATTGATGCATGTAAAAATTATTGCTTTGCTTAATGTAGCTGAACAAAGACAAGCTCAAGATGGGAGTTTTTCTAAAATCATTTTAGAGCAAAAATATGATTTTAGAGTTTCAATTATGCCTTTATTATTTGGACAAAGCATAGTGTTTAGAATTTTAAAACAAGATGGATATGTTTTAAAACTTGATAAACTTTTTATCAAAGAAGAAAATTTAATTCAGCTGAAAAAACACACGAATGCACCTTATGGTCTGATTTTGTTTTGTGGGCCAACAGGGAGTGGTAAAAGTACTTTTATGCATGCTATTTTAAATGAAATTGAACAAAGTAAAAAAATCATCACTCTAGAAGATCCTATAGAATATAAACTTAAATATGCTCAACAAATTCTTTTAAATTCTAAAGCCGGATTTGATTTTCACAAAGCTTTAAGAGCAGTTTTAAGACACGATCCTGATGTGATTATGATAGGTGAAATTAGAGATGAGGATAGTTTGGATATAGTTTTAAAAGCTTCTTTAAGCGGACATTTAGTTTTAAGTACCCTACACACTAATGGCGCTATAGAAGCTATTTTTAGAATGAAGCATATGGGTGCAAGAGAATACTTAATAGCTCATTCTCTTAATTTAATTATAGCTCAACGATTAGTAAGAAAACTATGCGAATGTAAAGAACCTAACAAGGAAAAATTTTACTTTCAAAATCAAGTTTTTGAAGGAAAATTTTACAAAGCAAAAGGTTGTGTTGAGTGTATGTATAGTGGATATAAAGGGCGTTTGATGGTAGCTGAATTTTTGTTTTTAGATCATAATTTAAAAAATATGATAGAAAATAATGCAAATTATGAAAATATTTTAACATACGCTTTAAAAAAAGGTTTTTTGACTTTAGGTATGGATGCTTTAGAAAAGGCAAAACTTGGCTTAACAAGTATAGATGAGTTAAGAAAGATTAGTTTTTGAAAAAATTTGTTATTTTTTATGTATTAAATAAAGAGCAAAAACAATATATAATAAGGGCTAGAAATTTATATGAAGCTAGAAATTTTGCGTTAAAGTCATTTGTAAATATTATTAGTGTTGAAGAATATTTCAAACCGATAAAACATAAAATCAAAGAAGAAGAGCTTATTTTCATTCTTAAGGATTTAAATATGATCTTAAAGGCAGGATTAAGCTTACAGGAAGCAATTTTAGAATTTTTAAAATCAAGCTATGAAAAACAAAATATTAAAATTTTTAATACAATTTATAATAAACTCAATAATGGAAGTTCTTATAATGAAGCCTTTAAAGATATTTTAAATTCTAGAGAATGTGCTATTTTAAAAATTTGTGATGGCAGAGAAGATTTACATAAGGCTCTTGATATTATTATTAGTTTAAAAGAAAAAAATCTTTATAGTTTTAAGCAGTTAAAAAAGGCTATAGCTTACCCACTTTTCGTTTTTATGTGTATTATTTTTGCTTTTTTTATTCTTATAACTTTAGTTTTGCCTGAATTTAAAACTTTATTTTTACAACTTGAATTGGATTTGCCAAAAATCACTCAAATTCTTTTTATTATAGCTGATTTTTTTAGTCATTTTTATATGATTATTTTATTAAATATAGGATTTTTTATAATACTTACTTATTCTTTTAGGAAATCTTTGTTTTTTCATAGAATTCTTTTTTATTCTCCCATTTTTGGAAAAATAATATTTTATCAAGATAAATTTTGTTTTTTCTTAATTTTTTCATATTTATTAAAAGCAGGGGTGGATATAAAAAGAGCTTTTGAACTTGCTTGTGAAGGTATAGAAAATCAATTCTTTAAAAACAAAATGTTTATTATAAAGACTTCATTTGAATCAGGACTTGATTTAGCTCAAGCTTTTTCTAACACAAAGCTTTTTGAGCCTTTTGTAATAAGAATGTTAAATTTAGCTTTAAAAAGTTCTAAATTAGACGAAAGTACTTATGGGCTTGCTTTGTTTTATGAGTATAAAAAAGAAAATTATACTCAAAAGCTTTTGAGTGTTTTGGAGCCTTTGATGACAATTTTTATGGCGAGTTTGATTTTAGTTTTAGCCTTGGGTGTATTTTTACCTATGTGGCAAATTAGTCAAGAAATTTAAGCAAGATAATCATAAGCAACTTTAGCTATAGTTAAAGCAACCATAATCAAAAAGAGTTTTTTGATAAAAGTTCCTTGCGTTTTTAAGACTAGTTTTGATCCTATAAAAGCACCTAAAATTTGGCCTATACCCATTAAAATACCAACTTTCCAAAGCACCTCATAAGAGTATAAAAATACCCCTAAAGCTACTACATTGCTAGTAAAATTTAAGATTTTAGTATTAATGCTTGCATTTTTCATGCTAAAACCAAGAAATATCACGCAAGCAAAAATCCAAAAAGAACCAGTACCAGGTCCTAAAAAACCATCATAAAAACCAAGTAGCAAGCCAAAGATGATTTGAAAGCTTGTAGTACTCATTTTAGCTTTATTATGTACATGGCCTAAATCAGGCTTGAAAATAGTGTAAAAAAAGATTAAAACAAGGCAAATTAATACAATAATTTTAACAGCATTTTGATCTATTAGTAAGACTGCATAAGTTCCAATGGCAGCACCAATAGCAGTAAATAAAATTCCCAAGGCTATCTTTTCTATATGCATAGATTTTCTATAAGCTAAAACCGCAGTGAGTGATCCAAAGGTGCTTTGAAGTTTATTAGTAGCTAGGGCTAAATGAGGAGGAATACCACAAGCAAATAAAGCAGGTATGGTAATAAGCCCACCACCACCTACAATCGCATCAACACAACCTGCAAAAGCAGCAACAAAGAATAAAATCACATAATAAGTTAATTCAAGCTCCATAAGCTTTCCTTGTTTTGTCCGATTCTATATAGAGCAAAATCATATTTTATAGGATCAGTAGGATCGAATTTTTTAAGACTTTGCGTAAGTTCTAAAACACTTTTAAAATCATAAATCTTACGCTTTAAAAGCTTAAGTTTTAATGAAACTTTATGAGTATGAGTGTCTAAGGGTATGAGTAAATCTTTTTTGTCTATATTTTTAAACAAACCTAAATCTAATTCATCTTTTCTTACCATCCACCTAAGATACATATTGTATCTTTTTAAAGGACCTTTTGGAATGTTAAATTCTTTTGAAAAGAAAAATTCATAACCATAACTTTTATAAGGATTAAGCTTGTAAATTGTTTCTATGAAAGCTTTTATTGCTTGTGTTATGTTTTGCTCTTTTTGATAAGTTTTGGTAAAAATATTTTCTATACTATCTTCATTTTTTAAGCGCTTGAGTGTGATAAAAATTTGAGCTATATCTTGAGAGTTTTGAAAGCGGTATTTTAGATTTTTACATTCTTTTTTAATAATCTCATCGCTTTTCTCAAGCAAGGAAAAATCAAGTTTATTTAAAAAATTTACAATATTTTTAGCATTCCCATAGGCAAATAAAGCACAAAGCAAGGCTATATTTTCATCTTTATAAACACTTGCAATTTGCAAAGGATCAGGATGAGAAAAAAGCTCTTTTTGAGTGTTTTTGCTTAAAATTGCTTCATCTAAAAGAGCTTTAATTTGCATTAAGATTTTAAACCAAGCAAGGTTTCAAGCATTTGATCAACGGTAGTTACGATTTTAGCTGCAGCGCCATAACTTGCTTGATATTGTATGAGTGCTGCTAATTCTTCATTGGTATTTACACCACTTTTTGATTGGTATTCTGCATAAGCTGTATTAAATACCGTCATATTAGTCGCATGCGCAAAGCCATTGCTTTCAGCATCTGAAGCAATTTGGCCTGTAAATTTTCTATAATATCCATCTAAAGTCATAGTATCTACTGTACCATCTTTATTATAAAAATTTACTTTTTGATTTTGAAGTTGCAACATAGCATTAGCTACATCGTTATTTCCATCAACTCCGTTTGAACTTGCTTTTAAGCTATTTGGATCATTTCTAATGCTTGAATTTACATTAATGCTACTTGCATCTTGACCATTAAAAAATGAAGATACATTTAAAGCGCCTGGGAAATTTGTGCCATTGTCTTTAAAAGCTATTTTATAACCTTTTTTTAAGCCATTGATTTGGAAATTTCCACTATCACTTTTTCCATCATAATGATAAAAGGCTTGAAAATAATCATTTAAATCATCACCACCTTGACCATTTTTATTATCATCAATATCTGCATTGATTTGTTTAATAACATCTTCTATAGTGGTATTGACATCTATTTTTATAGTTCTAGTAGCTACTGCATTACCTTTTTCATCATAAACTGTGATGTCAAAGCTTCCTGCTTGGATGTTTTTATCATAACTCATTAAAGAAGTATCAGATTTTAAACCTTTTAAATCATCTGAATTTACTTTATCGGTTGCTGCTTGAGCATAGACATTATTAGTTTGAGTTATGAGTGTTTTTGTAAAGGTATTGAGCATATCTTTATACTCTTGTAATTTTCCATCGCTGTAAGTATCATGATTGCCATCATAATTTCTACCTCTAAGATCAAGTTGAGCACCAAGCTGCCCACCTGAAATTTTGCTTGTTAAATCATAGCGGTTTTCATCATTTACTTCATAATAAATTTGATAAAAACCATTAGGGTTGTTATTATCTAATTTTAAAGGGTGAAAGCTAGAGCCATTTACTATACTAAAACCTTGAATACTTAAATCATAATATCTTCCAGAATCAGTCATGGTAGATTCTAAAGTACTATCTTGAGAGCTTGTTCCTTTCCAAGCAACAGCATTAACTAACTTTGAAAGTCTAAGTTCAAGTTCATCTCTTTTGTCTCTTAGTTGATTTGCATTATCGGTAGGTAAAACTTCTTCATTTTCAAGTTGTTTATTAATATTTGCAATTTCTTGACCAATGTTATTAATCTCATCTACGGTTTGTTGAATTTGCTCATTAACTGTTTGTTGCATTTTACTAAGATCTTGTAATGTTTTTTGTATGTTTTGAGCTAATGTGTTTGCACTATTAACAAGATCTATTTTACTTGCTCCATCGCTTGGGTTGGAAGCAAAGTTATTCCACGCATCATAGTAATTTTTATAATCTTGTAAAATACCAGTTCCTTGCATATCAGGAAATCTTTGACTTGCTTCTTGTAAAATTTGTCCTAAATAATTTGTATAGTTTTGTTGAGTAGTGGCGTTTTTTAGCTCATAATAAGAATGCTCATCATGTAATCTTTTAATAGTATCAATTTGCGTACCTGTTCCTAGGTGTAAGCCACCTCTATCAAGAGACATACCTGAACTTTGCACCGCTCTTTGTCTAGTATAAAATACTGCATTTGCATTAGAGATATTGTTACCTGTGGTATTGATTTGAAGTTCAGCAGCTCTAATACCACTAACCCCTGTATATAAACTATCAAAAATTCCCATGACTTAGCCTTTAAACATTGATCTTAAATAATGAATCTGGAATTGTCTTATTATCCCCATAAGCATTATTTGTTCCATTTTGTTCAAACATTGTATTTAAAAGATTGTCGTAAAAATTTTTAATAATAAGAGCCAATTTAGCATATTCTTTATTTTTTTGATGTAAGGTGTTTAAATTTTGCTTTAAAAGAGCAAGTTTTTCTTTATCTTCATCATCTAAAAGTTCGTCTAAACCCTTATTGTTTCCTTGATTGCTAAGTTCTACTAAAGCCTTATCAAGATTTTTTTTAGCAATTTGAAAATCATTTACAAGTTTAGTTTTTTCTTCTACGCTTTTGCTAACATGTTGGTGATTAGCAGCTTGAATTTGAGCTATATCTTCTAAAGTAAGATTGATGAGTTTTTCTAAAATAGAATTTGTTTTGTCTAAGTGTTGTTTAACCATTTTTTATCCTTTCTTAGGCACTAACCCAAAAAAGGATAAAAATTATAATAAAGAATCTACTATTGCTTTTGAAGTGGCTTGCAAGTCTATTTTATACTCGCCATTCTTTATTTGTGAAGCAATAAAAGATGCCTTATTTTCTTCTACCTTTTGAGTTTCTTTTGCCTTGTTATTTTCTTTGTTTTCTGTTTTATTTATATCGCTAGTAGCAACTTGAGCCACATAGCTTTGATGTATAGGGTTTATCATTTTAAGCCTCCAGTTCTATTGAAAAACTCTAAGAACCATATCGACACTTAAAAAAATAACTTAACGCCTTTCTTTTAAATAATCAAATAATAATTTTGAAAAACCTAAACCACCACTTAATGCTTTACTCATAGTATCATTATACATAGATGAATAAATTTCATCACTTGCATCTTTTCCAAATAAAGAATTTTCTTGTTTTAAAGAAATATCCAAAACACTTTTGATTAAGAAAGCTTCAAAAGCATCGGTTTGTTCTTTTAAAGCTTTATCTTCATCATTTAATGCTTGTATATGAGTTAAATCATTTTTAAAAGCACTATCTGCATAGTTTTTAGCAGCCTTATAGCTATTATTATGCTTGGTAATGTTTTCATAAAGCTCACTGCTGTAATTTTTGCTCGCTAAATAATTATCAACTCTCATCATATCACCTCTAATTCAGCACTGATTGCACCAGCTCTTTTTAGATTTTGCATAATAGCTATGATATCATTTGGTGCTGCTCCAAGTTTATTTAACATTCTAGCTATGTTTGCTACTGTTGTTTTATTGTTTGTGATTTTTAAAGTATTAGATACAGGGTCTAAAATACCACCATCTTTCATATCGATTTCATTTTGTCCTAAAGCTACGGTATTGTTTGGATCAATTTTTATAGTAATATCTTTATGAGTAATTAATATAGGTTCAACTTCTATATTTACTCCCGCAACGATAGTTCCTGTTCTTTCATCAATGATTACTTTGCTTTCTGGGGTATAAGCTATATCTTGTTCTAATACTCTTGCCATAAATTCAACATGAGAAAATTCTTCAGGTTTTGTTAATTTTATAGTTCTAGAATCTAAAGCTTTTGCTATATCTGCGTCAAAAATAGTATTTAAAACTCTTTCTATATTATTAGCTGTTTTAAAATCTGCTTCTTTTAAGCTTAAAATCAAATCTTCGCTTTGACTAAAGTTTTGTGGAATTTCTCTTTCTACTACAGCGCCATTAATAACATTTGCTGAGGTTGAGTGTGTTCCTGCTGCACCCGGTCTTGGGCTAAGTCCACCTATAGCTAATGAACCTTGAGCTACTGCATAAATCTCTCCATCAACTCCTTTTAGAGCTGTCATAAGTAAGGTTCCACCTTGTAAAGATTTTGCATCACCTAAAGAAGCTACACTTACATCAAGTTTATCTCCGCTTCTTGCAAAAGCAGGAAGTTTTGCTGTTACCATTACTGCTGCTGTATTTTTTGATTTTATATCGCCTGGGCTAACTTTTACATTCATACCTTGAAGCATATTTGAAATAGATTGTAGAGTAAATTCGCTACTTGTACCATCTCCACTTCCATTTAAACCAACAACCAAACCATATCCTATAAGTTGGTTATCTCTAACACCCACTACATTGGTAAGTTCTTTAATAGTAGCTGCAAAAACGCTTAGATTTAATACCAAGCAAAATAATAATATTCTCATCGATTCTTCCTTTAATCTATGCTATTTTCATAAAATTAAAGCAAAAAAAGTTCCAAATTTATATAAAGGAGTAAAAACTTAGAGTAGTTGAGCCAAATTTTTTTTCTTTAGTTTTCTCATAATCTTGTATTTTAGTTGGAGTTTTAAAAGTGCTGTGGTGTTCAATGATAATGATTTTTACATTTGAATTTTGTATATTTTCTATCAATTTTAAAGTTTTTTCATAAATATCAAAAAAACCTTCTCTAATATCAAATGGAGGATCAAGATATAAAATAATATCTTCTTTGGAATTTTGAATAATTTGAGGAGTTTTTTTAAAAGTATCATCATTAAAACAAAGAGTATTTTGATCAACACCAGAAGCGTTTTTTAAAGCTATTTCATAAGCCTTTTTATCTTTTTCTATGGCATAACTTTTTAAACAACCATTGCTTCTTGCTTCTAATGCCATTAAAGCACTTCCTCCAAAGGCCTCTATAAAAACCTTATCTTGCAAAGAAAAACGCAAAACATTAAAAACACATGATTTTACTATGCTTTTAGTGCTTCTTGTGGTATCTAGGCTAGGAAGTAAAATTTTTTTACCCTTATAAATTCCACTTTCTATGGTGGTGTAAATTTTTTGAGCTTGTTTTTTTGAGCTTGTTTTTTTATCCTCTTTGTAATTTTTTAAAAAATCTCTTACGCTTTGATATTCTTGTGTTTTATGCATTATTACTTTCTTCTTTGATAAGATTTTTTAACTCTGTTTTATAAAGATCAAATATTGCATCGATTTTTTCATGACTTTCTTGGCGTAGTTGTTCTAAAATGGCTTCACATTTTTGATTCATAATTTTTTTCTCACGCATTGCTATTTTATAGGCAATATTTTGCAAGCTTGCATTGAAATCATTTAAAGCACATAGCAACTCTTCTATGTTAAAAGGGTGAGTTAAGAAATTTGATTTTTTGTTGATGATAAATTGTGGCTTTTGTGTGTTGATTTTTTCATCACAGACTAAAAAATCACAATCTTTTTTTAAAACTAAAAAATCTTTTAAAGCAATTTCTAAAGTTTTTTCTAAAATTAAATCCTTGCATTCAAGAGCGATTTTCATTGACTAAACTCACTTTTAATTTGTGTTTTTTTAAAGTGTATGGTACTATACCTAGAGCTAAATTTGCAAGCTCTGCGAAACTTAAAATATAAAAATCTTCAAAATTTCTATTTGAAATTGCTTGTAATTCTTTAGAACACTTATCAAACATATAAAAAGAATAAAAATCTTCTACAACTAAAAAATCACAACCACTATCATAAGCATCTAAAATGATTGCTGCTGCACTTTTATAAGCTAATTGCGCATTTAAACTTAAGAACCCATAGCCACAACTCTTATATTTTCTTTCAAAATCAATTATATTTGCTTTAAGAATCTTAGCAAGTTCTAAAGAGCAATTAGCATGGGAAAATCCTTGATATACACCTATGTTAAATTTATCAAAAAAATATTTAATGTGTTCTGTTTTTAAGTATTTTAAAAAAAACTCTGGAGCGTATTTAATCTTATCGATTTTACTCATAATTTCATAAGAGCTATATTCGCAAGCTAAGATATTATTCTCATCCATCATTCTAGAATATTCATCTAAAATATCTTTAGGATCATAGTCAATAATAAAATAATTTTTACCCAAAGGTTTTTCACATAATGTGCTTTCAACACCGACTGTATCTAAGACATTTTTGATAATATCAAAATAACAAAATAAATCATTATTGCTATTGGTGTAAATTTTATACATTTTAATTCCTTAAAAAATACTTCTTGCAAGACCTGATTTTACAAGCATAACTTTTAATTCTTTGATGTAAGATTCATAGTCAAGCTCATTAGATGAAATAAAATTTTTGAATTTAGTATGATAATAAATTCCTTTTTCTTCATCTGCTATCAATTTTAAAAATTGTGGAGTTTTTTCTGGATATTTAAGTAGCATTTTATAGGCAAATATAAAGAAACTATCTCCTAAATATTCAGGTAGAAATTCTCTTACTTCGCTTGTATAATATAAAAAGTCATATTGCTTGTAAAGCTCTATATCATGTATGTCAATAAGTCCTTTAAAAAGTTCAAGTTTTTCTAAAAAATCACTCTTATCCATGATCAAGTCTTTAATAGCTCTTTTAGTATCGAGTGGTTCTATGATGAGTTCTTTTCCAAATCTTTCAATAATATTACTTAAATCTCTTCTTTGTCTAATGGTAACTTGATTAACTTTAATACAACTTTCTGGGTTTTCTTCAAAATCAAAATATATATCATCTTTTTTAATCTGACTTAAAATATCATAAACACTTTTAAAATTTTTACTATCATAAACATATGGTTTATAATAAGCTAAATAATCACTATCTTTATCAAAACGAAAAATTCTTAAAGTTATTTGCATTTTTTATCCTTGGTATTATTTTTGATTATATACATTTTAAACTTATAAAAATTTGATTATTATATAAAATTAAAAGCTTTTTGTATAAAATATTCACATGGATAAAGAAAAATTTATTATAAATGCTTTTGCAAATTCTATCAACGGAGATGATGGAGCAATCATCGATGGATATTGTTATTCTAAAGATTTATTTTGTGAGGATGTGCATTTTAAACGCTCTTGGATGAGTTTAGAGCAAATTGGTGCAAAAGCTATGCTCGTTAATATTTCTGATGCAATTGCTATGAATGCTACACCAAAATACGCTCTTTTAGGGCTTTCTTTACCAAAATGTTTAGAAATGAAACAAGTTAAAGCTTTGCAAAAAGGCTTGCTAGATAGCGCAAAAGAATTTGGGGTGCAAATTATAGGCGGAGATACTATAGCAGATAGGAAAATTAATATTAGTATAACTATTATTTCTAAAGTGAATAAAAGGGCTATTTTTAGAAAAGGTTTAAAAAAGGGAGATTTGCTTGCTTTTAGTGGGAAATTAGGTGAGAGTTTAAAAGGTTTAAATATACTATTTCGCGGTGGAAAATTACATTCTAAACATCGTTTTATAAAACCAAATTTAAGGCAGAAATTTTTTTATGATATAGCAAAAAAAGTCAGAGTAAGTATGGATATTTCAGATGGTTTAAATAAGGATCTATCGAGAATGCTCTTTATAAATCAACTTGGTATAAAATTTCTTAAAAAATTAGATAAATTTAGCTTAAATAGTGCAGAAGAGTATGAAATTTTATTTGCTTTTGATAAAAAACATAAAGTATTTATACAAAATATGGCTAAAAAACATAGAATTAAACTAAATATTTTTGCAAAAACAACAACAGGAAGGTATAAATTTTATGGAAGAGAACATCATTTTTAAGCCCTTATATACTTTAAAACACAGCCCGATAAATGTGTATTTTTCAAAAAATAGTAATGATTTTGTAGTAAGAGAAAAGCCTTTGTATGAATTTAGTGGTAAAGGTGAACATCTTATTTTACATATACAAAAAAAAGATCTAAGCACCAGTGAAGCTTTGAGAATTTTAAGTGAGCAAAGCGGTGTTAAAATGAGAGATTTTGGTTATAGTGGTTTAAAAGATAAACAAGGCTTAACTTTTCAATATATTTCTATGCCTAAAAAATTTGAAGAGGGCTTAAAAAATTTTAAACATGATAAGATGAAAATTTTAGAAAGTTTTTATCATGATAATAAACTTAGAATAGGGCATTTAAAAGGAAATTCATTTTTTATAAGATTAAAAAAAGTTTCAAAAGTAGATGCTTTAAAAATAGAACAAGCTTTCAAAAATATCCAAGAACAAGGTTTTGCTAATTATTTTGGATATCAGCGTTTTGGTAAATTTCAAGATAATTTTTTACAAGGACTAGAAATTTTAAAAGGTAAAAAAATCAAAAATAAAAAAATACAAGAATTTTTAATTTCTGCCTTTCAAAGCGAACTTTTTAACAGATATTTGAGTAAAAGGGTGGAATTATCACATTTTATCAATGATTTTAGTGAAAAAGAAATAAAACAAATTTATGATTTAGATAAAGATGAAATCAAAAGTTTAAAAAATCAAAAGCAGTTTTTTAAGCTTTTAAAAGGTGAAGTTTTAGGGCATTATCCTTTTGGTAAATGCTTTGTATGTGAAGATTTGCCAAGTGAAGTAGAAAGATTTAATCAAAAAGATATTAGTTCTATGGGGCTTTTAATAGGCTCTAAAGCTTATGAAACAAATGAAGGTCTAGCTAAAAAATTAGAAGATGAGATTTTTTCTTTTGCATATGAGTTTAAAGATAAAATGCAAGGTTCAAGACGCTTTATGTGGTCTTATTTGCAAGATTGTAAAAGTTATTATGATGAAGAAAAAGCTCATTTTACTTTAGAATTTTTCTTGCAAAAAGGTTCATATGCTACAGTGGTTTTAGAAGAGATTTTACACGCAGATATTTTTGATCAAACCTATAATACATAATTTTAAAAATTGATATTGAGTATCAGTTAAAATTTATCTTTTATAAATTATAATAACAATTATCATTTTTATAAAAGGAAAGCTCAATGTCAGTTTTGGTTATAGGTGCAGATGAAATTACTCCAATTAAGGCGGTTTTGACAAATTTAGGCGCAAAAAGTATAGAGCATTGGGATGCTAGAAATGAAAATAGGGTAAATAGAAAACCCATTCCACAAAATACTGAATGCATAGTCATGCTTACTAGTTTTTTAAATCACAACACCATGAAAAAAATTAAAACAGAGGCAAAAAAACGCAATATACCTTTGGTTTGTGCTAAACGCAGTGTGAGTTGTGTATATTGCGAATATTGCAAGGTTTTTGGTCTTGAACAAACTTATGAATGTACAAAAAAGGCATAATATGTTTGGTTTTAATAACAAAGAGGATTTGGTACCTAAAATATTTAGAGATTTAGAACAAGAAAATATTAATTTTATTTTTTTAAATTTGTATAATTCTTTGGTGGAAAATGATCTAAAAATACCTTATATTTATGCAAAAAAAGCTACTAGTTTAAGAAATATTTTTGAGTTAAAAATCCAAAATATGATCACAGAAAGGGTTTTGAAATTTAGTAAAATAAAACAATTTTGTCCATATTCTCATAAAATCATCAAAGCATATAAAGAAGGAAATTTAAATAAATTACAGCTTGAAGCAAAGATGCCAAAATACGCTTTAGCTAGATTAATACAAAATGTTTTTATGTCATCAAATTTTATCTTAGATCCACAGGTGGCTTTTGAGTCTTTTGTGTATGATAAAATTTGTAAAAGCAATGTAAAGGCTAGGGTAGATATTCAAGAAAATATCATTATTATCAATGATAAAATGGCTATTATGCCTTCTTTTTTTGAAGATAATAAAAAGGATATAAATTTAGCTTTGCAAATTATCAAAAAAAATGTTTTTGAAATATTTTATATTGTGTATCCAAGAAATAAAAATTTTACTCAACATAAAGAAATAAGACATAATTTATGTGAAAATAACAAAACTTTGCTAAAATTAGTTCCCTATACTATTAATAATCAAATTTTAAGGAGATGTTAAATGTCAGTAGCAGTAATTTATGGTAGCTCTATGGGAAATACCGAAGGTGCGGCAAATATGATCGCTCAAAAATTAGGAATTTCAGATGTGTTAAATATTGCAGATATTAATGCAGAAAAAATCAATTCTTATGATAAATTAATCTGCGGAACTTCTACTTGGGGAAGTGGAGATTTTCAAGATGATTGGGATAGTTTTGATTTTTCAGCTTTAAATCTTAGCGGAAAAACCGTTGCAGTTTTTGGTATGGGAGATAGTGAAAGCTACTCAGATACATATTGTAGTGCTATGGGAAAACTTGCTCAGGCTTTAAAAGCAGCAGGTGCAAATTTAGTAGGTTCAGTTTCTACAGGTGGTTATACTTTTGAATCAAGTGATGCGGTAGAAGGAGATAAATTTGTAGGGCTTGCATTAGATAATGATAACCATGAGGATTTAACCGAAAGTAGAATTGATGCTTGGTTAGAACAAATTAAACCTTCTTTTTCTTAAATCTAGATGCCAAAAAGGCATCTTTTAAAATTTCCTTTTTTTTGTTTCACTTAATATATCTTGTGCTAAAGAATCTACTTCATTTGCAATAGCATTTGTATGTATTGCTGTTTGAGAATTTTGTTGTGTAAGTTTTTCTATAGTAGCCACTGACTCATTAATTTGGCTAATATCATTAGCTTCTTCCTTTATAGCTTCACCCATATCATTTATAGACTGGGCTAAGATATTAGTATTAGCTTCAATCTCACCTAAAGACTTTTGAGTTCTTTCTGCTAGATTTCTAACTTCATCAGCAACAACAGCAAAGCCACGACCATGTTCTCCTGCACGAGCTGCTTCAATAGCTGCATTTAATGCAAGTAGGTTAATTTGATCAGCAATATCTGAAATCATAGTGGTAACACTTTTAATATCATTACTTTGTTTAACTACATCTTGTGCTTTGATAGAAATTTCACTCATAGTTGAATTCATTTGCTCTAAAGCTCTTGCACTTTCTTGTAATGATGAGGTTTGATGTGTGGCATCATTTGTAAGTTCATGCATACTTTGTTTGAGTGCTTCGGCTTTTTGATTTAATAACTCACCTTGGTTTAGTGATTTTGAAAGCATGTTTTTGATTTCATTCCCAAGGGCATTGATTGCTTTTTCAACATCGCCTTTTGGGGTATTAATAGCTGCAGTAAAATCTAATTGTTTATAACTATCAAATACCGCTTGAATTTCGTTTAAATTATTACCAATTTTTTGTTGTAAAGTATCAAGCATTTTATTTAAAACATCTATGAGTTCTTGAATTTGTGGATTGTTAGCATGAGAGCTAATGTGTAAATTAAGCTCACCTGTTTCTATTTTTCTAGCAACATTTACAGATTCTTCAATAGCTTTTGCATCTTTACTTAAAGCCTCTTTGATAATATTAATATTTTCATTAATCTCATCAGCCATTTTTCCAAATTCATCTTGAGTTTTTAGTTTAATAGGGTGTGAATGAATGTCTTTATGATTTAAATAGTTAAAGAAATTATGCAAGCCTGAAGATATAATAGCAATTGGCTTAAGATTATAAGAAATGATTATTCTAATAAAAATCAAAGTAATAAAAATAGCAATTAAGGAAATAATAATTTGTTCCGTCAATGTTTGTTTAGCTGTATCGCTGTAAAAATCATAATCAGCTATAGAGCAAATAGTATATTTTGGATTGATACTACCATTACAAATTAAAGCTTTGATCCCTTCTTCTTTAGTTTGAATTTTGAAAATATCCCTAGAAAGACCTTTGTTTGCACCTTCAGTTGTTTTAAAATAATTTGAAATAATATCTTTACTAATATTAGTTGAGGTTAAGATTTTGGAAGAATCGGTATGAAAAAGATAAGTTCCATCATCAGCTAAAACAGCAGCATGTGAATAAGGTGTTTTACCTATAGCCAAAACTTCTTCTGAGAATTTTTTCAAATCATAATCAGCAGCAACTACACCTATAACTTTTCCATTGTCTATAATAGGACTAGCATAAGAAATGGTTGGTTTTTGCATACTAGATGATATGTAAGGATCTGTGACAATTAATTCTCTTTTTTCCTTGGCTTCTTTATACCATCCTCTAGATCTAGGATCATAACCACTTTCTGGAGTTTGATTATTGCCATTTGATCTAAATATAGTTCCATCTTCAAAACCCACATAGGTTAAATCAAAACCCAAAGAATTTCCTATAGAATTTAATAAACTAGTATATTGTGTTGAATTTAGATTATTTTTATTTTCTTTGATGTATTTTGTTAAAGAATTGATCACATTGCGTCTATCGCTTGCGTATAAATCAAATCTTTTACTCACATCAAAAGCAACCTTTTGTTGAAACTGAACTAACAGTGTATGGCTATTGGATTTAGATTTAACATAATTAAAAAAACCTAAAACACATAGTAAAACTACAACAAAAATACAAACTAAGAAAGCTATTTTGTTGGAAAAATTACCTAGTAGGTATTTCTTAATAGAAGAGAGCATTTTTTCTCCTTGATAAAGTCAATATTTGACTTTATGATTATGATGGTTTGTATGATTTTATTAAAAAAATATTTAAAAAATTATAAAAAAATTAATTTTTATTAAAAAATATTATATTTTTAGGATATTTTTAAATAAAAAATTCTAATTTTTTAGAAAGTAGAATTTTATTATCGGTATATTTTGCCCATTGTATATTTAGAGCAAAAATACAAGCTTTTGCAAGTTTTGCAAAGGGAAATTTTTCATAATATATTTTTTCTTGTTTTGCGGTAGCTTTTCTAAAAATAGCTTTAATTTGCACTCCTTTAATAAGATTGATAATATTTGTATCTAGTGCTATATTAACTCCTACTTTTGGATTTTTATAAGAAAGCTGAATGTGTTTAGTATGTTCTTCGCTAGCAAAAATCAATGCAAGATTTTTATCATCAAAAGCATAATAGCAACTTGCGCAATATATTTCATCATTATCTTGCACGCTCAAGGTTAAGAGTTTTTGAGAATGAATGAATTTTTTAATTCTCTCATCCATTATTTTTAGCTTCTAAATTTAAGATCTTTTGGTAACTTAAATGAGTTAAAAAAATTACATAAAATACTTGTAAAAATAGTCCAAGTAAAGGAATGCTTGATAAAATAAAAAATATTAAAGTACTTATTTTAAAGTTCAAAGGTGAAGAGTTCTTATAAAAATTATTAAAAGAATTTTTATCCAAGACATTGCTTAATACATCTAAGAGTAAAAGTTTATGAAATAAATAATAAAAAACTCCATAATAAATCACAATACTTATAAAAGGTATGATTAGTAAAAAAGTAGCGATTATAAATAATACGCAAAAAGTCAATATAAATTTAAATGTTTTGAGTAAAACTTCTAAAGAATTTACTTCTTTTTGTATGAAATAGTTGTAGTATTTTTGATTTATTTTTTTTACTATATAAGGCGTTAAAAAAGAAATAATTAGCATGGATAAAAATACTGAGGCAAAAACTACTATGAAAAATCCACCTATGGCACTCAAAAATGTAAGTGAAAATTGTACTATGGAAAAGCTAAAAAACCAAGCCATGAAAGTTCCGCTAATGACATCTTCAATATAAGAAAAAAAGATATCATAGGTGTAGAATACAAGCAAGGCTAAAATAATCAAACTAACAAAAAAAGGCAAAAAAGAAAATTTTAAAAAAGGTTTACTAAAAAAATTTTGCAAGCTTAGATATAAAATATTCATTTTAATTCATCGTAATAATTTTGAAGTTTTTTGTAAATTTCTTTATAATCTAAGGTTTCTTTTAAAATTTGATTTAAAACTTCATTATCTTCTACACCATTCCATGTTTTTTTATATGTGCCTTCTTTATAGCCATTTTCTTGTCTGAATTGATTTAAAATATTTTTTCCAATATATGTTTTGTAAAGTTTAAAGAAATTTAAGCCACATTTTCTAGCTAGAATAAAATAGACACTTAAAAGCTCACCTAAATCATAATCAAATCCACTGCATTTATGGATAATAAGCTCAATATCATTTAAAATTCCATAAATATCTGCTTCATTTGGATTAGAAGTTTCTTTGCAAAAATCATCAAAAAAACTTACAGAAGAAACTTCTTCTGCTATGAAATTTTTATCATTAATTTGTTTTTCTTTGTATTCTTCTAAAATTAAACTCAAGATAAAATGCCATATATCTACTATTTCAATACATACATTATCCCAGTTTGCAGGAGTGTGTATACTTTTCCAATGCTTCCAAGCAAAAGAATCAATAAGTTCAGCACACTCCATATAAATGCATCTTCTAAAGCTAATTAATTTACCTTCTTTGGTATAGCCATTTTCCCATCCTATACCATTAGTATCATCATTTAATTTTTGCTGGAGTTCTAGCATGCTTTTTAAAATATCTTTTACTTGCATTTATTTTCCTTCTTAAGCGTAAAATCCAAATTCTTTATTATTTTCTTCTTCTTTTTTCTTTTCTTGATTGTTATATTGCTTCCAAATTTCTTCTAATAATTTAGCACTATCTTGGAAAATCTGTTTTTTAATATCTTCAAGATCAGTTTTTGTCATTTCTTTATTTAAACTTTTATCCATAATATTAAATAACTCATGCAAGGTTGCTTTTTTGTGCTCTTCATTTTTTGGTATAGGCAGAGCATCGCCAATTTTCATCGCAGTGGTGATAAGCTCTTTTGGCTTTAAGGTTCCTACTCTTGAGTTTTTCATAAATTCATCAATTTGAGGCTGTACTTTGGCTACTGCTTCTTTAATTTCTTCAATTTCTTCTTGTGAAAGTTTTGTGCCACTATATGAAAACGAAAAACCAAATTGATTTCTTAAACTCAAAGATGCTGAATTTCCATCTTTATCTAATTTTGCTTCTTTTTTATCGTACATAGAAAAAGAAAGATGATTGCCATTTTTTGTTTTTATATCCATAGAAAAATTTTGAGAGTTGTAGCTAGAAATTTGCATAATGTTCCTTTCAAATCAAGATAAAGTTATATCGTCAAAATAACTAAATCTTAAATAAATTTGCAAAGTTTTTAAGCTTTGCAAATTTCAAATACTAGGGAGATAAATATTTTATCATTAAGTCTTTAAACACTCGTTAAATCCCAAAATAATTTTAGTATTTTTTCATTATTTGAGTGTATTAAAATTTGTTTTTTGTTATGTATATTTTTACATGCTTTTAAAGCCTGTTTTAAATTTTCTTTTAAAGAAAAAATCAATCCAAAAGCAATAGCTTCTTTATCTAAACCACCTAAAATATAAATCAAAGGCATACGCATTGACTTAGAAACATCAAGCTTTGCTTGTTCATTAATGGTAGTTTTAAAATCAAATTTGCTAGGATGTTTGAACTTATAAGCCAAAGCAAGATCTAAAAACTCATCTAAATGGTTTAATTTTTTTCCACTAATAAATGGATAAATAAAATAAAATAAATCTAAGATATTATTACTAATTTTGTTTTCATCATCATAATTTTCTTGTATAAAATCATAATATGTTTTAAATTGCTCTTGGTAATTTTGCACTAAAGTCATAGCCATTTTGGTTTTTGCGAAATTATTTAAAAAAACTTTAGGATTAGCTTCAAAACTAAAGTCTAAAAAATTAATCTTTGTGTCATTTTGATAAAAAATTCCACTAATATCGCTTTCTAAATCTAACAAAATATTATCTGAATTAAGCTCATTATTAGAGCTATTATGGACTATTTTATTATCCAATATAATAGAAAAATTATTATAAGCAAATTCATTGCTCATAGGTTTTTCATAAAAACCAAAATCATCCCAAAAATTCTCTTCACTACAGGCAATACAGCCATGTCCTGCAGCTACTGGCCAAGAGGTTTTGGAGTTAAATTTAACCTTAGGGCAATTATTATAAGCATAAGGTCCTTTACAACCTACTTTAAAAAGACAATAACCTTGTTTTATATTTTCATCGTTAAAACTTTGAGCAAAATTGCCCGCTTCAAATTTAGCTTTTCTTTCACATAAATCATGCAAACATTTACCATAAAAAGCCAAAGGTCTATTTTGTTCATCTAAAGCCATGTCTTGCTCAAATAATATATAAAAGCAAAGCGCTGCGATGATATTTACATCACTTGGAGGACAACCTGGTATATTGATTACTTTTTTTTCCAAGACTTTAGAAATTCCTATGCTTTTGGTAGGGTTTGGATGTGCAGCTTGAATTCCTCCATAGCTTGAGCAAGTTCCCATAGCAAAGATTGTTTTAGCATTTTTGGCACATTTTTGTAAAATTTCATATCCATTTTCACCATGTGCTCCTATAGTTAGATAAAAAGGATCTATAGCACAAACCCCGCCTTCAACGGCCAAAAGAAAATCTTTTTTTTCTAAAACTTCCTCTAAATGCGATTCTGCTTGGTGTCCGCTTGCACTCATAAAGGTTTCATGATATTCTAAAGAAATGAAATCAAAAATCAGATCTAAAAAGTCAGGCAATGAAGTTCTAAGCAAACTCTCACTACACCCTGTGCATTCACTTAAATGAAGCCATATGAGACTAGGTGGGGTGTGAAGTTGAAAATATCTATGTGCTAAAGGGCTAAAATCATTTGGCAAACCTAAAATTTTAATGATAGAATTTACGGCTTCTAATGAGATATTTTTCTCTTCTTTGTGCGAGTTTTCTAATAGAGCAATTTTATGCTCTAATATGCTTTTTAATTCTTCATTGCTTAAAGACATTTTTTAACCTTTGGCTATTTGTATTATATTTAAAAAATCATTTGCATTTAATGCGGCTGAACCTATTAATACTCCATCACAATTTTTTAAAGCACAAATTTCTTTAATATTGTTTTGATTAACACTTCCGCCATATAAAAGCTTAGCGTTAGTAAATTCTCTTAAAAAATTAAGTATGGTATTAATATCATCAAGATTAGCACTAACTCCTGTGCCTATAGAATAAATAGGCTCATATGCTATGATAAGTTTTTTATAAGATAAATCAATATTTTCAATTTGTTTTTTTAAAAAATCCAAGCTTTTATTAGTATTTTTGGTTTCTAAACTTTCGCCTATACAATAAATGATATTAAAATCAAGATTTTTTGCAAAATCAAATTTAGCCCTTAAAAAGCTTTCATTTTCATTTAAAGCTCTTCTTTCAGAATGACCTATTAAAACACTTTTGATATTAAATTCTTCTAAGTGAATTTTACCAATTTCTCCGGTATAGGCTCCATTTTCGCAAGGGTAGAAATTTTGCGTGCCTTGCTGAAATGAAAAATTGTCTTTTAAAAAAGCTATGCTAGGTGGGAAAATGAAAATTTCATCTTCTTTGTTTAAATTTTGATTTAATTCTTGAGCATAAAGTTCAAAGCTTGATCTTGTGTGATTGCACTTTAAATTTGCTGCAAAAATCATTCATTATCCTTTATAGTCAAAGGTTTTACACCAGGAAGTTCTTTTCCTTCTATAAGTTCTAATGATGCTCCACCGCCAGTTGAAATGAAAGTCATCTCATCAGCATCACCAGCTCTTGCTACAACATCAGCAGTATCGCCACCACCTATTACAGTTGTTGCGTGAGATTCACTAATATAATGGCTCATTTTAATGCTACCTTTTGAGAATTTATCGATTTCAAAAACCCCCATAGGCCCATTCCACCATATAGTTTGAGCATCAGAAAGTGCCTCTTTAAATAATCTTACGCTAGCAGGACCTATATCAAGTCCCATCCAACCTGCAGGAATTTCTTGCACAGGGGTGTATTTCATCACTGCCTCTTGGGAGCAAGTTTGTGCTGCTGTAACATCCACAGGAAGGTAAATTTTTACACCTAGATTTTTACCTTTGAGTAAGATTTTATTTGCTTCTTCAATTAAATCTTCTTCTAAAAGAGAATTTCCTATATCATAACCTTGAGCTTTTAAGAAAGTAAAGGCCATACCTCCACCTATGATTAATTTATCTACTTTTGGAAGTAAGTTAGTCAAAGCTTGTAATTTTCCACTTACTTTAGAACCACCTACTACGGCTACAAAAGGACGCGCAGGGTGTTTGATAAGATTGCTTGCAAACTCAATTTCTTTTTGGAGTAAAAATCCCGCACCCTTGTTTGTATTATCAAAGTATTTTGTAATAGCTTCAACGCTAGCATGGGCTCTATGACAAACCCCAAAAGCATCATTAATATAAACATCAGCCATAGAAGCAAGTTCTTTGGCTAAATTTTCATCATTCTTAGTTTCACCCTTTTCAAAGCGTAAATTTTCTAAAAGCAAAATTTCACTTGATTTTAATTCGCTAGCTTTTTTCTTTGCATCTTCACCTATAACATCTTTAGCCATGATGACTTCTTTAGCCATTAAGCGTGCAAGTCTTTTTGCAACTGGTTCTAAAGAGTATTTTGAAGCTATTTCTTTTGGACGCCCTAAATGTGAAGCTAAAATAACTGCACAGCCATTATCTAAACAATACCTTATAGTAGGGATGGCCGAGCGAATACGACGATCGTCGGTGATATTTAAAAACTCATCTTGAGGAACATTAAAATCACATCTTATAAATACTTTTTTCTTTGCAAGATCAATATCTTTAATCGATAAAATACTACTCATCTTAAGCCTTTGCTATAAATACTGCCATATCTACTAAACGAGAAGAATAACCCCATTCATTATCATACCAAGCAACCACTTTAACAAAATCATCACAAATAACTTGAGTTAAATCACTTGCTACAATTGCACCATAAGAGCAAGTTATAAAATCACTTGAAACTCTTTCTTCATCATCTACCAATAATATGCCTTTTAAATTACTAGCAGCTGCTTTTCTAAAGGCTTCATTGATTTCTTCTTTACTTACTTTTTTCTTTAAAGTTGCAGTTAAATCTACAGTTGATACATCAGCTACAGGCACACGCATGCTTTGACCATGTAATTTTCCATCAAGTTCAGGCATAACAAGCTTCATAGCTTTTGCTGCACCGGTAGAAGTAGGGATGATATTTTGTGCAGCAGCGCGTGATCTTCTTTTATCTCTTGCTTTTGCATCAATAATACTTTGACCATTGGTGTAAGCATGTATAGTAGTCATTAAACCTTTTTCTATGCCAAAATTATCTTGCAAAACTCTACAAATTGGTCCTAGGCAGTTGGTGGTACAACTTGCATTTGAGATGATATTTTCGCCTTTGTATTCATGTGCATTTACTCCTAAAACATAGGTTGGAGTTTTATCTTTTGCAGGTGCACTCATGATGACTTTTTGCACCCCATGATCTAAAAATCCTTGACATTTTTCCATAGTTAAGTGTGCACCGGTACACTCTAAAACAATTTGTGCACCATATTTTGCAAAGTCCAAATCTGCTACATTTCTACTTTTTAAAACTTTTATTTTTTTATTATCAATTATTAAATCATCATTTTCATTTTCAACACTACCATCATATACCCCATGAACGGTGTCGTATTTAAAAAGATATTTTGTGAGTTCAATATCAGTAGTATCATTAATCGCTACAAGTTCTATATCATCGCGTTTCATGATAATTCTTGCAACACATCTTCCAATGCGTCCAAAGCCATTTATTGCAACTTTTACAGCCATTTTCATTTCCTTTTTATGATTAAGTAGATAAAATTCTACTAAAAAAAGGTTAAATTTTAATGAAAATCGCACTTTTTGGCGGTAGTTTTGATCCGCCTCATTTAGGTCATAATGCTATAGTCTTAAATGCATTAGAAAATTTAGAGCTTGATAAGCTCATTATTATGCCTACTTTTATTAGTCTTTTTAAACAAGAATTTACTGCAGATGAACAAAGACGCTTAAAATGGTGCAAGGAAATTTGGGGAAGCTTAATAAAAGTTGAAATTTGTGATTTTGAAATAAAAAAGCAAAGACCTGTGCCTAGTATAGAAAGTGTTGAATTTCTATATAAGCAATATGAAATTTCAAAATTTTATCTTATTTTAGGAGCTGATCATTTGCAAAGTCTTGAAAAATGGCATAAATTTGAAAGATTGCAAAATTTGGTAGAATTTGTTATAGCTAAAAGAGATGATATTTTTATACCAAAACATTTTAAAACTTTAGATACTAAAGTAAATATCTCTTCATCTTTTATAAGACAAACTTTACAAACAACGCAAGTTTGTGAGCAAATCAAAGAAGAAGTTAAGCTTTATTATTCTAAATTTAAAAATATTTAACAAAAGGAAAACAATGCAAGAAAGAATTAATAATATAGTGCAGATTTTAGATGATAAAAAGGCAGATTTAATAGAAAGCTTTGATATGCAAGATAAGGATTATTTTGTTAAATTTGTAGTGATTGCTACTACTATGGGGGAAAGACACGCGCTTTCTTTGATTGATGATTTAAAAACTAATCTTAAAAGCAAAGGTGAGGAGTTTTTAAATATAGAAAGTAGTGAAGAATGGACTGTACTTGATTTAGGAGATATTTTGATTCACTTAATGAGTGAAACTTATAGAACAAAATATAATATAGAAGAATTTTTGAAAAGTTTAAATAAAGAAAATCAAAACTAGGGTTAAGATTTAGATAATTTAATTACTGAGTTATCAGATTTAGCTAAAGAATATTTTGAAAATTCAGAATTTGGAAGATTATCAAAAGGCTATAGAGCTTTTTAATAAAATGATTGAGTAAACAAGTTTTAGAATATACCAAAGAATTATCAAAGCTTGATGGAGAAAATGAGTTTGCATTAAAAAATCAAAATATTTTAATGCAAAAATTAAAACAGTAAAATAAAAAGTGGTGGTAAATTTGGAATTAAATTAGAGTTTGTTGATGTATTTTTCAATCTCTTTTTTTGATTTTGTCTTTTTTGTCTTTTAAAGCTTGTTTTTTATTTTTATACTCTGTTTTACTCATATAATCTTTTTGTTTTTTTAATTCTTTTAACTCTTGTTCGATTTTTTCTATCTCTTGCTCTTTAAGTTTTTTGCCCTCTAATTTTTTATCATAAAAAAGAGGATCTTTTGCGCAATCTGCCTGGACTTCTTTTAAGGCTAATTCTAAACTTAAAGCTTTTTCTTGATGATTGTAATTTTTAGCATAAGCTATTTCTTTTTGAATTTGCTTTATTTTAACCTCACATTGCGTGGAAAATGCAAATGAGCAAAGTGTAAGTAAAAATAACAATTGCTTCATAATTTAAACCTTTCTTTTTTGAAATTTTAATTTATTATATTAAATAATTTATTTGCTGTTTTTAATAAAAACATGAGTTTTAAAAAAAGTTATTTGACCTTTTATAAAAACAAAGATGAATTATTATCAAGCTTATAGTTTGATTTTCTCATATTTTAAACTTATATGATTTTTGTACTAAAATAATCCTAAGTAGATGATGTGATAGGACTTGATAACTAGAATTAATAAATTTTTTAAACATAAATATTTTTTATTTTTTTAAGTAATATTGATGTAAATCCTTCAAAATCAGGTAAATTTAAATCCTTAATTTCTCTTTGCTGTTTTCCCCACATACTTTCAGGAAAAAACCCATCTTCTTTAAAACGTGCCATAACATGAAAATGCACTCTTGGTACATAGTTTGCAAAGGAAGCTATGTTGATTTTTTCTGGGTTGTAGTATTCTCTAAGGCTTAACTCACAAGCTAAAACATACTGAAAAAGCATATTTTGCAAAAAGGTTGGACAATCACTTAATTCTTTGTAGTTTTCTTTAGTAAAAATTTTCACCCAAGGAATTTGAGAATCTTCTTTTTCTATAAATAAAAAATCATTTTCATAAATCATTTAAATCCTTAAAAAGACTAGGGTTATTCCTAGTCTTTTGATTATTTTTTTACTCCTATCATTTTTGTAGGATCTACAAATTTAGCAAAGTCTTCTTCGCTTACTAAGCCAAGTTCCATAGCACTTTCTTTTAAAGAAATACCTTTTTTATGAGCATTTTTTGCTACTTTAGCTGCATTTTCATAGCCAATATGTGGATTTAGTGCAGTTACTAGCATTAAAGAATTATGTAAATTATGATCTATTTTTTCTTTATTTGGCTCTATACCAACAGCACAATGGATATTAAATGAATGCATAGCATCAGCTAATAAATCAAGGCTTTGCAAGAAGTTATAAATAATCACAGGTTTGAAAACATTAAGCTCGAAATTTCCTTGGCTTGCTGCAAAGCCAATAGCTGTATCATTTCCCATAACTTGCACTGCAACCATAGTTAAAGCTTCGCATTGGGTAGGATTAACCTTGCCTGGCATGATAGAACTTCCTGGCTCATTTTCAGGTATGTTTAATTCCCCAAGACCACATCTAGGACCACTTGCTAGCCATCTAATATCATTTGCTATTTTCATTAAATTTGCAGCTAAGCCTTTCATGGCTCCATGAGTAAAATTAATTGCATCATGGCTTGTTAGGGCATGGAATTTATTTGGACTTGAAATAAATTTAGTGCCTATTAGCTTGCTTAATTCTTCGCTTACTTTTTCACTAAGTTCTGGATGCGCATTCAATCCTGTACCAACAGCTGTCCCACCTATTGCAAGTTCTCTTAATGTAGGTAAAGAAGCGATGATTTGCTCTTTTGAGTGAAGTAACATAGAAAGATATCCGCTAAATTCTTGAGCTAGGGTAAGTGGTGTAGCATCTTGAAGGTGAGTTCTTCCTATTTTAATAATTCCTTCAAATTCTTTTACTTTTTTTTCAAAAGTTGCAATAAGCTCATCTAAAGCAGGGATAAGTTTTTTCTCTACTTGCTCTACCGAAACTATACTCATAGCAGTTGGAAAAGTATCATTTGAACTTTGACTCATATTTACATGATCATTTGGATGAACAAGCTTTTCTTTTCTAAAATCTCCACCCATAATTTCAGTTGCACGGTTTGCTATAACTTCATTCATATTCATATTGCTTTGAGTGCCTGAACCTGTTTGCCATATTGCTAGTGGGAAATTATCGTCAAATTTTCCTGCTACAATTTCATCGCAAGCTTGCACGATAGCATTTTTTTTAGCATCATCTAATTTACCAAGTTTATTATTTACCAAAGCCAAAGATTTTTTAAGATTTGCAAAAGCATAAATTAAAACTTTTGGCATTTTTTCACAACCAATTTTAAAATTTTCAAAACTTCTTTCAGTTTGTGCTCCCCAATATTTATCATTAGGAACTTTAATCTCTCCCATAGTATCGTGTTCGATTCTGTATTCCATGGCCTTTCCTTGTAATAAAATAAGTTGTGATATTTAAACTAAATAAACCCTAAAGTTTGCTTATAATTTAAGAAGTATTTATAAAATTTTTGAAGAAAGGTGTAGTTTTTTTCAAAACTACACAAATATTATTCTACTGTAACACTTTTTGCTAGATTTCTTGGCATATCCACATCATTGCCAAGTCTTATAGAAACTTCTAAAGCTAGAAGTTGTAAGATTACCATCATTTCGAAAAATTCGCACATATAGTGCTCTTGCTTTGAAGTTTTTATAAAATCATCACTTAAATCAAAATCAAGTGGAGAGATAGCAAGTAAAGTAGAATCCCTTGCAGCTAATTCTTCTACATTTGATTTTGTTTTTTCATAAAGACAATTTTGCGGCATTAATGCAACGGTAAAAAGCTCACTATCTGCTAGAGCAATAGGTCCATGTTTCATCTCTCCTGCTGGATAGCCTTCAGCATGTAAGTATGAAATTTCTTTAAGTTTTAAAGCTCCTTCTAGTGCTAGTGGATAAAATACATCTCTTCCTATAAAGAAAAAGCCATGGCCATGTAGGTATCTTTTTGAAATTCTATGTACTTTTTCATGCAAGTTTTGTTCAACTTTAACTATACTTGGTAAACTTCTTAGAGCTTTGATTTCTTTACTCATATCTAAATTTGCTTTTTGTGCAAGATAGATTGCAAGCATCCATAAAGTTGCTACTTGAGTGGCAAATGCTTTAGTTGAAGCTACGCCTTTTTCAATACCCGCTCTAGTAAGTAAAGATATATCAGCCAAACGCACGATGTTAGAATTATCCACATTGCATATTGCTAAAGTTTTAACTCCTTGTGTTTTTGCTATTTTTAAAGCTTCTAGTGTATCAGCTGTTTCACCACTTTGAGAGATTACTATAAAAAGAGTATTTTTACCTATAATAGCTTCTCTGTATCTAAATTCACTTGCTACTTCAACTTTAGTTTTAATTTTTGCAAGTCTTTCAAGTAAATAAGCCCCACTTAATGCTGCATGATAGCTTGTACCACAAGCACAAAGTGTGATTTCATCTATGTTTTGTAAAAGAACTTCATCTATATCTTCAAAAACAATCTGCTCACCTTGCAAGCGTCCCATTAAAACTTCACCTAAAACTCTACTTTGCTCATAAATTTCTTTTTCCATGAAAAATCTATAACCATCTTTTTGAGCATAACTTTTATCTTGACTTAAAGCCACAAAAGTAGGTTGTATACAAGCTTGATCATGACAAATTTTGCATTCATTTAAATTAATATATCCATAATCTCCATCTTCAAGATAAGCTACTTTATCCACTAAAGAAACTAAAGGTGCATCACTTGATGCAAAATAATATTCATTTTCATCGCCATTTTTTCCGATGATGAGTGGTACAGCATTTTTAGCAAAATAAATTGTATTAGGATCTTTTTTACTCACAAGTAAGATTGCAAAAGCACCTTTTAGTTCAGCTATAGTCTTTTTAAAAGCTTCAAATGGCTCTAAATTACTCGCATGATATTCAAATAAATGTACAATAACTTCAGTGTCTGTTTGACTTAGAAAATTAATACCTTCTTGTGTGAGTTTTGTTTTTAATTCTTGGTAATTTTCTATGATTCCATTATGTATTACACAAGAGTATTGTCCTAAATGTGGATGCGCATTTATTTCAGTTGGTTTTCCATGGGTTGCCCAACGCGTATGGCCTATAGCAAGCCCAAATCCATCACTATTAAAATTAGCAGTCTTATTAGCTAAATTTTCTAATTTTCCAACCGCTTTAAAAAAGTCTAATTCTCCATCTTTCATTACTGCTATACCAGCGCTATCATAACCTCTATATTCAAGCTCTTTTAAACCTTCTAATATGATTTTTTTCTTTTCTTTAGTTCCTATATAACCTACTATTCCACACATCTTTTACTCGCTTATTAGTGATTTAAGAATTTGATCTTTATGATCTTGCAAGCTTTCATTTTTATGCAAAATCAAAACATTTCGCGTTCTTTCTTTTATAGTTTGAATTTTTGCTGCACTTAAGACAATATCATATCTTACAAGCACATCCATTACATAAGCCATTAAACCTTTTTGATCTTTTGTGTTTAAGGTTATTTTGGCATAGCTTTTGGAATAATTCATGTCTAATTTTAATTCATCTTTTTTAATGTTTGGTTTTTTTGCTTTTTTTTGTACTTTTAAATGTAATTTAGAATTAAGTAAATTTTCTAAACTTTGTTTTTGATTATCACTTACTATATCTGAATATTCAAATTTCAGATAAACTTTTTCATCAAATAATTCAAAAAAACTCATAAAGACTAAATTTAAAGAACTTAAAGTGTTGAGTATATTTTCAAGATTATTTTTTCTATTCATTATAAGCTCTAGAGTAAAATTATCTTGATTGTCAAGCCAAAAAGTAAAATTTTCTTTTTGCGCAATCTGTGTTATTTTAATAATTTTTTCAAAGCTATTTTTTATAAAAAAGAGATTAGATTTAATATGAGTGATATTGTTTTGAGTTTGCTCATCAAGATCTAAAAAAGCCTTGCTTCTTTTTAGGGTTTGTTCTTTTTTTACCCTTCTTTGACTCTCATCAATTAAATTTTCATCCTCAAAACCTTCTAGTGCATTTTGAAACAATCTTTCTAAACTTTTATAATAAAAATGATTTTCTATACCCAAAGCTTTAGCATTGCAAAAAGATAAAAGATGTAAGGTTTTTAGGGTATGAGTATCATTTAATTTGGAAATAAAATTTAATACAATAGTAGAATTATAAATATCTTCTTTTTCTATAATATCTTTAAAAGCATTAAAATTTTTAAATAATCTTAAGCCAAAATCTAAAAGTTCATTATCAACTTGGAATTTTCCAACATAAGCTCTATAAATATTAGCTAAAGAAATTTCATTTTCTTCATGAATAGCACTTAAAAGTATGGTAAGCTTTATTATTAGAAGTGTTTTTTTATCAAATTTGCAATCTTTTTCTTCAAAGTATTTTAAGCAAAGTAATGCTCTATCTAATGCGCTATAAACACCTTCTTCTTCGAGTAAAAATTTACTTTGAATTAATGGTTTGCAAAAATCTTTTAAAATGTTTGCATTGTTTAGTAGTTTTAAAATACTAAAAGAATGTTTTTTTTCTAATATGCCTTTAAATAACTCCAAATTTTCATCATTATTTTTTGCTCTTTTTAATGCAAAAATTAGTTTAATATCAAAAATAAAATCCTCATCTTCTAGTTTTAAAAGTCGATTGAGTATTAAATTTAAATTTTCATTTTCATCTGAATGAGTAAAAAAGTTATCTTGTATTTCATAAAGTTTATTTTCTTTATAATGTTTTTCCTGGATGCATCTTGCTAAAAAATGTGTATAAATTCCACAAATTTGCATACTTTGCATTGCTTTTTGAATGAGTATGGATTTAAGATCTAAATTTTTCTTTTCTTTTTTATGCATTAAGTTAGCAAGTTCTTGTGAATTTTGTATTAAAAATAAATTTGTGTTTTTACCTTCTAAAAGATTCATTGCACATTTAAGTGAAAATAAAAAATCACTCGCAAGCTTAAATTCGCTAAATTCTTTTTCATTGATAAAATTAAGCATATAATTTTTGGGAGAATCTTTAAATAAAATATTTAAATTTTCTATACTAAGTTGCTCATCTAAACCGCCAAAATTTTTATTAATATCAAATTCTTGCTTGATTAAAGGTTGATAATAAGGGTTAAATTCTTGCAAGATTTTTAGAGCAAATTCTTCTTTTAACTCATCTTGAGCTTGGGAAATTTTTTCTTTGATTTGTTTAAATAAAATCTTAGAACCACTAATATAGCGATATTGTAAAATATTTTGTTTAAGCTCATTTTTAGCTATATTATAAAGTCCATTTATTTCACAAATTTGATAGTTAATGCTTAAACCAATATCGTTTAAAAAAGTAATAAATGCTTTCATTAAAGGCTTAATATTATAAGCTTTTATATCTTTATAAATAAGCAATAAATCAATATTTTCTTTTATGCTTAAATTCATTTTAGCATATTGTTTAATGGCGATAATACAAAAAGGAATTTTGTCATTATGTGGAAAAAAATCATCAAAAAAATCATTTAAAACAAGTTCATAAATATCTTCTATAAAACGATCAATCTCTTTAGAATGGTAAAAGCTAAAAGAGCCTTGCTTTAAAAAAAGTCTAGAACAATATGCTTCATAGTCTTTTAAAGAATTTTTTAATTTTTGAATTTTTTGCATATCCATTTTTGAAAATTATTCCTTGCTTTAAATTTTTATTAAAATCATACCAAAAAATACTTTGTATTAAATTTTAAGTAAGTTAAAATTATAATTGTAGTTTAAAATTAAAAATATGGTAAGAATATGCAAACAATTATAGAAAAATTAGAAAATCAAGAAAGATTAAATGAAGAAGAGGCTAATAAACTTTGGGATTTAGAGCTTTTTACTCTAGCTAAATATGCACAAAAAATTCGTACTAATTTGCATGGCAAAAAGGTTTATTTTAATATCAATCGACATATTAATCCTACAAATATATGTGCAGATACTTGTAAATTTTGTGCTTTTTCAGCACATAGGAAAAATCCTAATCCTTACACTATGACACATGAAGAGATAATGAAAATAGTTGATGAAACAGTTTTAAGAGATACGAAAGAAATTCATATTGTTTCAGCGCACAATAAAAATACATCATGGCAGTGGTATTTAGAAATTTTTAAAATGATTAAAGAAAAATATCCATTTTTACACATTAAAGCTCTAACTGCTGCTGAGGTTGATTTTTTAAGTAGAGCTTTTGATATGAGTTATGAAGAAGTAATAGAAAAAATGCTTGAGTATGGTGTTGATTCTATGCCAGGTGGTGGAGCTGAAATTTTTGATGAAGAAGTTAGAAAAAGAATTTGTCATGGTAAGGTAAGTAGTGAAAATTGGCTAAAAATTCACAAACTTTGGCATGAAAAAGGCAAACAAAGTAATGCTACTATGTTATTTGGGCATATAGAAAGTAGAGAAAATAGAATTAATCACATGATAAGATTAAGAAATCTCCAAGATCAAACAAGTGGGTTTAATGCTTTTATTCCTTTAGTTTGGCAACAAGATAATAGTTTTATTACAGGTAAAAAGCCACTTGGCTCGGTGGAAATTTTAAAAACTTTAGCTATAGCAAGAATTGTACTTGATAATATTAAAAATATCAAAGCTTATTGGGCAACTATGGGTATAAATTTAGCTATGGTGGCTCAAGATTTTGGCGCAAATGATTTAGATGGTACCATAGAAAAAGAAAGCATACAAAGTGCAGGTGGAGCAAAAAGTTCAAATGGCTTAAGTTTAAAAACCTTCATAGAGATGATTCAAAGTTCAGGTTATATAGCAATAGAGCGAGATAGTTTATATAATGAACTAAAAATTTATTAAGGATTAAAATGGATTTTTTTAAACTTAAAGAGCATAATAGCGATGTAAAAACTGAAATTTATGCAGGTATTGCTACCTTTTTAGCAATGATTTATATTATACCGGTTAATGCTAATATAATGAGCAATTCAGGTATGCCACTAGAGGCTTTAATCGTAGCAACCGCTTTGGTAACTATTATAGCTACTACTTTAAGTGCTTTTTTTTCTAATACTCCTGTGGCTATGAGTGTAGGCATGGGATTAAATGCGTATTTTACTTTTAGCGTGTGTAATACTTATCAAATTCCTTGGCAAAGTGCTTTGGGGGCTGTTTTTTTATCAGGTATTGTTTTTACTTTTTTATCTTTTACTAATTTTAGAATTTGGGTTATAAAAAGCATACCAAATGATCTAAGAAAAGCTATATCAGCGGGTATTGGAACTTTTATAGCTTTTATGGGACTTGTGCAAATGGGAATTATCACCAAAAGCGAAGCAACTTTAGTAGGCTTGGGAGATTTTTCAAGCACTAAAGTACTTTTTGGATTATTTGGTTTGTTTTTAGTTTTTGTTTTTTGGGCTTGGAGGATTAAAGCTGCTTTTATCTTAGCTGTTTTTGTAAGTGCTTTGTGTGCTTGGATTTTTGGTATTGATGGAGCTAGGTTTCCAGAACAACTTTTATCGATGCCAGTTATAAACGGAGATAATGGCTTAAGTGCAATATTTGGTAAGCTTGATATTAAAGGAGCTTTAGAGCTTAGTATGATTCCTATAGTGCTTACTTTTTTTGTTACTCAGCTTTTTGATAGCGTAGGGACAATCACAGGCGTAGGCTCAAGAGGAAAAATATTTGATGATCCAAAACAAGGTGATAAAAAACTAGGAAAAACTTTAGGGGTAGATGCTGTTAGTTCAGCTATGGGAGCAGTTGTTGGTACCTCTACTGTAACGGCATTTGTGGAGAGTTCAGCAGGAGTTGAAGCAGGCGGTAGAACAGGTCTCACAGCTTTAGTTACTGCTATATGTTTTGTTTTCACTTTATTTTTACTACCAGTATTTAAAGCTATTCCTGCAAATTCTATTTATCCTGTATTGGTTCTTGTTGGAGTTTTAATGTTTATGGAAGTTGCAAATATTAATTTTAAAGATAAAGCAATAGCTGTGAGTGCGTTTTTTATTATTATTATGATGCCGCTGACTTATTCTATTACAACAGGTTTTGCTTTTGGTTTTATTGCGTATTTATTTATGCGTATTATGCAAAAAGAATTTGATAAAATTAATCTTGGAATTGTCATTTTAAGTGCAATTTCATTATTGGTATTTTTATTACAATTTTTATAGGAAGTGATTATGTATTATTATGCTTATGAAGAATTTCAAAAAGAAATTATCCCTTTTACGCGCAAAATAAAAGAGGAATTTAATCCCGATGTTTTACTTGCTATAGCAAGAGGTGGTATGACTTTAGGCCATTTTTTAGCAGAAGGTATGGGTAATAGAAATTTATTTTCTTTAAATTCTATCCATTATGAAGATACTCAAAAATTAGATACGATTAAAATTTTTAATATTCCTGATCTTAGTTCATATAAAAAAGTTCTTTTGGTAGATGATATCATAGATAGTGGTGAAACTATGATAGAAATTAAGAGAGTCTTAAGTCAAAAGTTTCCTCATTTAGAGCTTAAAGTAGCAAGTGTTTTTTACAAAACTTCAGCATTATTAATCCCTGAATTTTATATTAAAGAAGCTAAAGAATGGATTGATTTTTTCTGGAGTATTAAAATTTAGTTTATTATTAGCTATAAATAATACAATATAATTAAATACTAAACTAAAAGGAAGGACAAACATGAGTTTAACAAGAAGAAAATTCTTAAAAGGTCTTGCTGCAACTTCAGCAGTTGCTTCCGTTAATCCTTTAATGGCAGCACAAACAAAATTTTACGATACTAAAAAAATTCCTCATGCAACTCACTTTGGTGCTTTTTGGGCTGAAGTAAATTCAGAAGGAAAAATAGTAAAAGTTACTCCACAAAAATCTGATAAACATCCTTCAGTAATAACTGATGCTATTATCGATAGAACTTATTCAGACACTAGGGTAAAGTATCCTTGTGTTAGAAAAAGCTTTTTAGAAGGTAAAAAAAGACCTAAATTAAGAGGTAAAGAACCTTTTGTAAGAGTAAGTTGGGAGAAAGCTTTAGAGCTTGTATTGGAAAAATTAAAAGAAACCCCTATTGAAAATTTATTTAATGCAAGTTATGGTGCATGGGGACATGTAGGTTTATTGCACAATTGCAACTCAGTAGCAGGAAGATTTTTTAACACCGCTTTAGGTGGCCATATTGGCACTGATGGTGAGTATAGTAATGGTGCTGCTGGTAAAGTAAATGCTAGCATAGTAGGAGATTTGGAAGTTTATTCTTTACAAACTTCTCATGAAGTTATTTTGGAAAACACTCAGGTTTATGTTTTATGGGGAGCTGATCTTTATAAATGTAATCAAATTGATTTTAAAGTTGCAAATCGTGGTAATGATGATTATTATAAAAAATACAGCAAATCAAAAATTAAATTTATAACTATCGATCCTCAATATACTCAAACAGCAGAAATTTTAAATGCCCAGTGGATTAAGATTCGTCCAAATACTGATGTTGCTTTAATGCTTGGTATGATGAATTATTTATATAAAAGTGGAAAATATGATAAAAAATTCATTGAAAAATACACTGATGGTTTTGACAAATTCTTACCTTATTTGCTTGGAAAAACTGATGGTATTGATAAAACTCCAGCTTGGGCTGCAAATATTACCGGCGTTGAAGAAAAAGTTATTACTGCATTAGCAGATACTTTTGTAAAAAATAGAACCTTTTTAGCAGGTAACTGGGCTATGCAAAGAGCACACCATGGTGAGCAAGCCGATTGGACTTTAATGGTTTTAGCTTCAATGATAGGTCAAGTAGGCTTACCTGGTGGTGGATTTGGTTTTTCTATGCATTATTCAGGTGGTGGTCAAGCATTTTCAGGTGTAAGATTACCAGTAGGTTTACCACAAGGTAAAAATAATCTTGATATTAATATTCCTGCAAGTAGAGTTTCAGAAGCTATTTTAAATCCAGGTAAAACAGTTAAATTTAAAGGTAAAGAAATCACTTATCCTAAAATTAAACTCATGTATGTAGTGGGTGCTTCTGTATTGGGTCATCATCCAAATACAAATGAACTTATCAAAGCTTTAAGAACACTTGATACATTAATTGTACATGAGCCTTGGTGGACTCCTATGGCAAAAATGGCAGATATTGTATTACCTTCAACTACAACTTTAGAAAGAGATGACATTAGCTTTGGTGGCTCTTATTCTCAAGATTATGTTTATGCTATGAAAAAAGTAATTGAGCCTTATTTTGAAAGTAGAAATGACTATGATATTTTCGAAGAATTAGCAAAAAGAATTGGCGAGAGAGAGCATAAAAAATTTACAGGTAATAAAACAAAACAACAATGGCTTGAAGGTTTTTATGGAAGAAGTGATTGTCCTTATTATATGGAATTTGCTGACTTTTGGAAACAAGGTTTTATCCATTTTGAACCACCAAAAGAAGCTTATAATTTTGTAAGACACTCTGAATTTAGAGCCGATCCTGTGGCAAATAAACTTGCAACAGAAAGTGGAAAAATCCAAATTTATTCTCCAAAATTTGAAAAATACAATTTAGATGATTTTAAAGCACATCCAACATGGTTTGAGCCTGCAGAGTGGTTGGGTAATGAAAAATTAGTTAAAAAATATCCTTTCCATTTAGTAAGTCCACATCCAAGATATAGAGTGCATTCTCAACTTGATAATACTTGGGTAAGAGATTTGTATAAAATTCAAGGTAGAGAGCCTGTGATGATTAATACAAATGATGCTAAAAAACTTGGTATTACCCACGGAGAAGTTGTAGAAGTATATAATGATCGTGGATCACTTTTAGCAGGTGCTTTTGTAACAGATAATATCATGGAAGGGGTTGTTAGTATCCAAGAAGGTGCTTGGTATGACCCTGAAGATGTAAGCGATAGCAAGCCAAGATGTAATGCAGGTCATGTAAATGTTTTAACAAGCTCAAGACCAACTTCAACTATGGCTCAAGCAACTAGTGTAAATACTTGCTTAGTGGGTATTAAAAAGCTAAAAGAAGTTATAAAACCTTATAATTCAACTACACCACCAGAAATCATAGGAGCTTAAAATGAAGAAAATTATATTGACATTAACTTTTTTAGCTAGTGCTTTGTTTGCTAAAGATATGTTTATTTTTAATGAAAAAGTAGATCTTTTAGATAGTGCTAGTAAAAAAGTAGTAGGACAAATTTATGAAGGCTCTAAAGTGGAGCTTATAAAAGAAGAAGGTGAATACTCTTTAATTAAAGTCAAAGGTGAGGTTGTGGAGTCAAATCCAAAAAGCCTTGCTTATACCAAAGATGGAATTTATCTTTTACTTACTTTAAATGGTAAAAATGCAAGTAATGAAATGGAATTTTTAGTTAAAAGTAAAGATTTGACCGATCAAGAAATTCTTGCTTGGGATGAGATAGAATTAACTTATTATGATACTTGCACAAGTTGTCACGCAGCACATAAACCAAAAGAACATTTAATGGAAGAATGGGATGCATATTTATCTGCTATGCAAGGTTTTGCTAAAATCACTGATGCGGAAAAAGATAGAATTTTAAGATTTTTACAATCTCACGCAAGTAATGGGCCTGTAAAACTTGACTAATCAAAAATGAAAAGGTATTTATTAGCCGTTTTATTTTTTGATTTTTGTGCTTTATTATATGGTGTAAGCACTTTATCTATCAGCTATAATGAAGCACAAATTTATTTTTACGATCATAGCTTAATTGCTATGATTGCTAGATTTGGTACTACTCTTCTTGGACAAAATGATTTTGGATTAAGACTTCCGTTTGTTTTGTTGCATTCTTTAAGTTGTATTTTGTTGTATATTTTGGCTTTAAGATACACCAAAACTTCTTTTGATGCTTTTATTTCTGTTGTGCTTTTTATATTGCTTCCTGGTAGTGTAGCCAGTGCTTTGCTTATCAATGAATCTAGCATAGTAATATTTTTTACGCTTTTGATTTTGGTGCTGTTTGAATATAAAAAATTTTTTTTATTTTATATCTTGTTTTTTTTAGTTCTTTTTGTAGATGGAAATTTTGTAATTTTATATTTATCTTTTTTCTTTTTTGCTATATATAAAAAAGATAAATTACTTATTGCATGCTCTTTGATTTTATTTGCTATTGCAATGAGTATTTATGGTTTTGATGCAAGTGGAAAACCTAAAGGATATTTTTTAGATACTTTAGGTATTTTTGCAGCTTGCTTTTCACCTTTAATTTTTCTTTATTTTTTTTATGTTATTTATAAAATTCTTTTACAAGATGATAAACCGCTTTTATGGTTTATTAGTGCAACTACTTTTGTTTTTTGTTTGATTTTTTCTATAAGACAAAGACTTTTTTTAGAAGACTTTTTACCTTTTTGTGTAGTTTGTACTCCATTATTAGTTCGTTATTTAATGTCTTCTTATCGCTCAAGAATGCCACAATTACGCCTAAAACATAAAATTTTTATAGAATGCTCTTTAGTTTTTTTACTATTTTTTTATCTTGGTATTATTTTTAATCAAAGTTTTTATTATTTATTAAAAGATCCAAAAAAACATTTTGCTTATGATTATCATATTGCTAAAGAATTGTCTTTAAAATTAAAACAAAGAAATTTTACACATATTTTCACTAAAGATAAAGAGTTAGCTTTAAGACTTAAATTTTATGGTATTTCCAAAGGTAAATTAGAACTTCATTCTAGTAAAAAAGCTAGTAAGATATATGTTAGTTTAGGTAAGCATAAAATTTATTATTATATAAAATGAAACAAGCTTTTACTTTAATAGAACTAGTTTTTGTTTGTATTATATTGTCTTTATTGTTTTCTATGGGGTATTTTTATTACAAACCTGACTATTTGCGTTTAGGGGCTGAACAAATTTTAAATGATATTAAATACACAAGACATTTAGCATTAATACAAAATGATTTTAGAGTAAAAGAATTTAACATTGCTAAACGAGAGTGGTTTAAAGCCAAATGGCAATTATATTTCATACGCTCAAAGTCAGCTACAAATAATGAACAAACTTATACTATTTTTTTAGATAAAAATGGTGATGGTAATGCAAATATAGGTAAAAACATGATTAATAAAGACAGAGAAATAGCTGTTGATTTAATTAATCCAAACTTATTGATGAACTCAGGACAAAGCGGAGTAATAAATCAAAATGATTCTAAGGCGAATTTAAAATATAATATAGAAAAAACATATGGTATTTCAAAAGTTTTGTTTGAAGGTGCTTGCAAGGGAAGTACGCGTTTAATTTTTGATGATTATGGTCGCTTATATACACCTTTGAAAAATGCTATGCGTCCTTATGATAAACTTGCTTCTTTTAATAATGATTGCATTATAAGATTATCTAATAAACAAGATCAGCATATATGTATAGTTATAAATCCTATTAGCGGTTATGCTTATATACCTCATTTTTCTTCACTAAACCAGCAGAGTATTATTTTAAATAATAAACAAATATTTTGTCATAATATATAATTTTTATTAAAATTTATTATTTTTTTGATAAAATATATTTACTAAAATACTTCAATTTAAATACAAAAAAGGAGATATATGAATGTAAATACACAAATGAGTGTGAAAAATAAATTGTCCATTGTTGTTGGTGTTATTGTCTTTTTAGCTTTATCAATAATCACTATAATGGCATTTGTTTCTAGTAGAAATAATTTAATTTCAAACAGTAAACAAGCGAATGAAGATTATTTATTGATCACAGAAACTCAAGTGGAAGGATATGTTGATGGTTATATAGATATTTTACTTGCCATAAAAAAATACATTGATTCTTTGGGAAAAAATCAAGTTTTAAATTTTGATTCTATGGAGCAAATACTAGGAGATGATTTAAAAATTTTTAAAGATGGATCAAATACTTTAGCTGTCTATGTTGGTTTTCCCGATGGAACTATGCTTGTAAGCGATACTGTTTCTGATAAAAAAGGAGTTAATTTTAGAAAAAGAGGTGGTGGAGTTTCTTCTTATGATGATCCAAGTTACGATGCTACTTCTAGAGACTGGTATAAAGGGGCTATTGCAAATGATGGAGTGTTTATAAGCGATGTTTATGAAGATTCTGTTACAAAATTACCTAGTTTTACTTATTCTACCCCGATCAAGAAAAATGGTAAGTTGATAGGTGTTTTAGGTGTTGATTTACTGCTAACATCTTTGCAAAAGACCTTTGAAAAACTTCCAGGAAATGTTTTTGTTTTTGATACAACAAGCTCTATTCCTTTTGCATCAAATAATAAATCACTAATCTTAACTCAACATCCAAGTATAGAAGAGATAAAAAAATATCATCAGCAATTTGGAGATTATAAAACATTTGAATATATAAGCGTTGATACACAAGAAGAAAGATTTGGAATTTGCGCTAATATAGATAATTCAAAAGCTAAAGTAAGCTATATTGCTTGTGCAACTCAAAAGCAAGATGAGTTGGAAATGTTGGTTTTAAAAGACGCATATAAGCAAATTATTTTTTCTATTATTATATTGTTTATTTCATGTTTTGCTATTTACTTTTTTTCTTCAAAATTACTATCCCCTTTACAAGCAATCCAAAAAGGTATCAAT